>CALJUK010000139.1 GCA_937975745.1 uncultured Planctomycetaceae bacterium
GATCGCGCGGCACAGCGCACGCTCGCGCTCGGTCAGCTCCGTCGCCTCGGTGCGCACGTGTTGATTCATGGTACGCGGGAGAACAGTCCCTCAACGTTCAGTGAGGGGACAACATTGACCGACCTTGCCGCCGAAATTGCCAAGTCGAATTCTGGTAGTGCGTCGTCTGTCTTCGGTGACGTCACCCGGGAAGACGAAGTCAATCGGATGGCCGACGAAGTCCGCAGTCAACGCGGGCAGATTGACATCCTGGTCTGTTGTGCCGGGGGGGACATTGGGATGGGTGGAACGGCCGTGGGTCGTGGCGGACGGCCGGAAGCGGACGACTGCCTGAACATCTCACTGGCTGATTTGCAGAGCGTGATGGACCGCAACCTGTTGGGGATGATTCTCTGCTGCCGGGCTGTTGCGCCGGAGATGCAGGCACGTAAAGCGGGACGGATCGTGACGATTGGCAGTATCGCCGGCTGTTACGGCCGACCGGAGGGTTCGATCTACGCGGTTGCCAAGGCGGCCGTCCACGAATACACCCGCTGCCTGGCCGCCCAGCTCCGCAAGGACAACGTGAACGTCAACTGCGTGGCTCCTGGTGGGACAGTGACCGAGCGCTGCATGCGCATTCATGAAGTCGACCAGGAGATGCTGGTTCCCGAGGGGACCCTGGAGCGGTATGGTCGCCCGGACGAAGTTGCTTCCGTCGTTTCCTTCTTGTGCGGCGAAGAATCCCGTTTCATCAGTGGCCAGGTCATCCGCGTCGACGGTGGTGGTCAGACTTTCCCCTGCTGATTTCCGGCCAAGTTCTGAGTTCTGCTCTGTCAATCGGCGTTTGTTTGCGGCGGGCTTGGCCTGGCGGAGGTCGGAGGGAATCTGGCCTGTATTTCGGTTGTCGTCGAGCTGGGCTATGATGACCGGCGATTCAACGCAGGCCAGTAGCCGTTTTTGTTTCCAGGGAGAGTGCTGCGAGCTGACAGCCAGCTGCCCTGTTGAACCGATTTCTCGAGCTGCTGACAGAGAGTCCATCGAGCCCTTCATCACCGTGGGTATTTCGTCACGGTGGAACATGGAATGTACGAACACGCATCACAACTGATCGCCCCGTCAGGCATGACGGACGAAGAGGCGGAGAAGCTCCTCTCTTCGGTCGGGTTCAGCCAATGGGAAGTTGCGTGGCAGCGGTTGCAGTCGTTGCCCGTTGATGAAGCAAGCCGCGAAGAACTGTCGGCCTGCCTGCCGATGCTGTTAATCGCACTGTCGGAGACGGCTGTTCCGGACGGTTCGCTGGTGAACTTCGAGCGGTACGCGCACAGTGTGTCCGACCGCTACGAGCTGTTTCATTACCTGGCGACCAATCCCCGCGCGGTTGAAATCCTCGTCAAATTGTTTGTCGGAAGTCAGTTTCTGACGGAAATTCTTCTGCGCAATCCGACGTACCTGCAGAAGTTGACGAAGCACAAACGGCTGGCCGAGTTCAAGAGCCAGCAGCAGTTCTACATCGAGGCGATGGCAGCCGCAGCCGAGGTTCCGACCATCCTCGAGAAGATGGACGCATTGCGGCGGTATCAGCATTGGGAACTGTTGCGGATCGGTGCCTGCGATTCGTTCGGCCTGATGGACCTGAAGACCGTCACCGTTCAGTTGTCTCTGCTGGCTGACAGTCTCGTACAGAGCTGTCTGATGCTGCTGGCGACGGATATGGAAGTTTCGACCGAAGGCTTTGTGGTTCTGGCATTCGGCAAACTGGGGGGTGAGGAACTCAACTACAGCTCGGACATTGACCTGGTCTTTTTGGCGGACACAAACGCCACGCGATTCTGGCCACTCGGTCAGAAACTGATCAAATCGCTGATGGAGCCCACGGGCGAGGGCTTCATGTACCGTGTCGACATGCGGCTGCGACCCTGGGGAAGAAGTGGAGCGCTGGTCAACACCGTGGAGGCCCACGTGGGCTATCTCCGTCGCAGCGGGATGCAGTGGGAAAAGCAGGCCTTGTTGAAGGCTCGGGTAATCGCGGGCGATCGGGCCGTCGGACAGGGGTTTCTGGAACGCATCGACGCGATCATCTTCGACGAGTACCCCATCGAAGCGCTGCGCGAGAGTGTTCGCACCACCAAAGAAAAGATCGAGGCTGAGCTGACCAAAAGTGGCCGAGACTGGGGGCACGTCAAATCGGGGACCGGGTCCATCCGCGATGTCGAATTTGTCACACAGTTCCTGCAACTGGCCCACGGGAAACAGCAGCCAGTTGTCCGCAGTATCAACACTCTGGACGGTCTCGTACGGCTGGCAGATTGCGGAGTGCTTCGGGCGGAGGAGTATCGCCGCCTGGCCGACGGTTACGTCTTCCTGCGGACGATCGAGCATTCGCTGCAATTGATGCACTACAAGCAAATCAACGCGCTGCCTCAAGATTCCCGCGAGTTGGCCTATCTGGCCCGCAGACTCGATTTTCAGGACGCCGAGACGTTTCTGTCGCATTACAGCCGTCACTGCGAGTCGATTCGGGCGATTTACGACAAATACATTGGCGGGCAGGATCGCACAGGGGGAGATCAGCCGAACGTTGCGGAAGATCCCCTCGCAGACCATCTCCGCCGGATGGAGCCTTCCTACGTCTCAACGTTCTCCGAGGTCGAGATTGCCGATCACGCCAAACTGGTGGCACAGCTTAGCCCCCAGAATATTGTCGCAGTGAAGGCGCAGGACCAGGAGAACGGATTGACGCGGGTGACGATCGTCGGGTTCGATCGCCTGGGCGACTTGTCCATTATTTGCGGCCTGCTGTTTGTCTATGGCTTCGACATTGTCAGCGGCGATGTCTTCACCAACGAGCAGATGACTCCCGTCGGTCGAGATGGAAAGCAAGGTGGCGACTCGGCTCGAAAATTCATCAATGTATTTTCGGTTCGGCCGCCGTTGGGCGTGGTCCTCCCCGAGGTCTGGCCGCGCTACCGGGATGACTTGGTGAACTTGCTGACGCTCCTGTCAGAAAAGGGCTCGCGAGTTGCCCAGGGATTACTGGCAAAACGTGTGGCAGGCGCACTTCGTGACGCGCCCGAAGTGACCGCATCGCTGTATCCGGTCGAGATCGAGATCGACAACGAACTTTCGCCGCGGCATACCGTGTTGCACATTCGATCGGAGGACACGACCGGTTTTCTGTACGAACTTGCGAACGCGCTTGCGATGTCGGGAGTCAACGTGCAACGCGTTACGATTAGCTCGTACGCCAATCGCGTCTTCGACACGCTGCATGTCACCGATTCGAACGGGGCCAAAATCACCGACGAAAAACGGCAGCGAGAATTACGGGCCGCCATCGTCATCATCAAGCACTTCACGCATCTCCTCCCGCGCTCGCCCAATCCGGAATCGGCGTTGATCCACTTCCGGGAACTGCTCGAACAGCTGTTCCGGCAGGACAACTGGGTCGAGCAAGTCTCGTCTCTCGAACATACCGATGTGCTCGACGCATTGGCCCGGGTGCTGGGTGTCAGCGATTTCCTGTGGGAAGACTTTCTGCGTCTGCAGCACGACAACCTGTTCCCCGTTGTGACCAATGTGGCCGGACTGGTCGACCGTAAACCGAAAGACCAGCTGGCGGAAGAACTCACGCGCGAATTGGCCGATGCCCCGGACCTGGAGACCCAACAGAAGTGTCTGAACGCCTTCAAAGACCGGGAAATGTTCCGCACCGACATGCGGCATATTCTTGGACATGTGAAGGAATTCGGCGAGTTCTCCAGCGAATTAACCGACCTCGCGGAAGTCGTCGTCGAAGCCGCCTGCAAACTCTGTCTGAAACCACTTACCGAACGGTATGGCAACCCGCGGCTGCAGGATGGCAATCCAAGCCGTCTGGCCGTCGGCGCTCTCGGCAAATGTGGCGGACGTGAACTCGGCTATGCCAGCGATATCGAACTGATATTTGTCTATGAGGACAACGGGCAAACCGACGGTCCGGAAAGGATTACTGTCACCGAGTTCTACCAGAAACTGGTAGAATCGTTCTCGCAGATGATCCAGGCACGTAGCGAGGGAATCTTTCAGATTGACCTCAGACTCAGGCCGTATGGTCGGGCGGGCAGCCTGGCCGTCTCGTTCGATGCGTTTCGAACTTACTTCGCACAAAGCGGACCGGCGTGGCCTTACGAACGACAGTCGCTGGTCAAACTGCGACCGATCGCCGGCGATCCGGACTTCGGCAAGGAACTGCTCAACGCGCGTGACGAAATCCTGTACTCGGGTATCCGGTTCGACGTGGCCGCCATGCGGGCCATGCGCGAAAAGCAGGTGCGTCAACTGGTGACGGCAGGAACAATCAACGCGAAACTGTCACCGGGTGGACTGGTTGACTGCGAATACCTGGTGCAAGGGTTGCAGATCAGTTACGGTCGATACAATCCGGCACTCCGCGAACCCAACACGCTGGATGCGGTCGGCGTGCTCAAGGACTTGGGAATTATCTCCCCGGTCGATCACGAGCGGCTACGGAAAGCATACATCTATCTGCGACATTTGATCGACTCGCTGCGGATGGTGCGGGGCAACGCCCGCGATCTGACCGTCCCCCCTGCGGACAGTGAGGAGTTCGAGTTCCTGGCTCGTCGGCTCGGCTACCGCTCCCGAATGCTGAAACTCCAGCAAGACCTCGAATCGACGATGGAGACGGTCCGGGACCTCAGCCAGATCCTTGATCGCCGCTGGTTATACCCGGGAACCCGCGAGGGAAATTAAACCGGTGACTGTCTGGAGTGGGCGGCCGTGAACAGTCGCCAGACGACCATCTTGCCTCCCGACACCGTGGACATCGCTGCGCGACGACCACCAGCCGGGCAGCCCGATTTTCGAAACCGCTGTGAGCATTGCTTGTAAGAAGGACCGGTTCGGGCCGGCAACCCGCAAAGTGTCAGCAGTTGGTTTTGGGGGGCTGTTCCTGGAGTTCAACGCAGCAACGAACACGGGATGGAACAACACTGGAGCCAGGTGCTGCAGGATTTGCTGATTTCGCGATCGCCCCTGCTGAGCCGGTATGATGAGCATTTGGTCTCGGGATTCCGCATTGCACGGGCCCAGCTGCCTTGTTCTTTCGTGTAGAAACGGTAGACTTGAGGAACGCGGGCGGGCCAACGTTCGACCCGCGCCGCTGCTTCTATCGGCGGCATGCACCCCTAGCTCAATTGGATAGAGCATCGGTCTACGGAACCGAAGGTTGCAGGTTCGAATCCTGCGGGGTGTACTCGACTTACGTCAATTCGCCCTCTGAGGTGTACGCATAAAAAGTGGGTACAGGTCAGGGGGTGGCTTCGTTTCCGGGGTCCGTCTCGGCCGGGCGGAGCATCGACCGCAGAACCTCTGCGTCCTGCTGGATGTCCCCAGGAGCGTAGTGCTTCCGGGTGGTCTCCCAGGATGAGTGCCGCATCACGCGGCAGATCACGAGGGGCGGAACGCCGGCATTCCGGAGTCGCTCCCCGCAGGACCGCCTCAGATCATGAGCCGACGCATATTTTGTCGGGCGTCCGGTTCTCTCATCTTCGTGTTCAACGATGATGTCCGCCTTCTTCCCAATCAGTCCGATCACGCGGCTGACGCGTTCCTTTGTCAGCCGCTTCTCTGTACGGCGTGCTGGTCGGCTGAGAAGGCGTTCTGACCCTCCTGTCCAACAGACATGTTCGCAACTAACTGCCGCGGCAGAAACGAATGGGCTTGCGCGCCTCAGCGCCGCGCGAACTGTCCTGGCAGAAGTTGCATGAGTGTCCGCGACCGACACGGGTCGTGAGTCGGCCAGTGAGGAGTGCTGGCCCCCGGAAGGACACAGGTCCGAATCATCCATTTCGGCGACCGTTCGAGACGGCTCAGGCCCCGCGGCAATCGAGTGTGGTCGGCAAGAACAGAGAGTAGCGGAAGAAGGCGGCGAGGTACCGCCAGCAAGCGCGGCCGAGGGGTGGGGAGACATCGCTCCTGGTTCCCCCAGCCGCGTTGAATCTGCAGTCCTAGTTCTGATCTCCGTAGAACCGGGTCACCTCGTCCACAATGAGCGGTTCTTCGATCGAGTCGCTGGTCAGCAGTGTCCGGAAGCGGACCTGCCCGGTGGCGGACCCCTTCACGAAGACACGCAGCACGACCTGCTCGCCGGGAGCCAGCTCGGGAATCGCCTCGAACTGGAGGTTGTTTCCCTGCTTCTGGTGACTGACCGGACTTTCCGCCCGGAGGAGTGTCAAACCGGCCGGCAGTTCGCACGAGATGCGGACGTTGGCAGCCGCCTTAGAACCTTCGTTGACGCAGCGGATTTCATACGCTGTTTCGATCCCCGTTTCGACCGGATCGTTGATGTCGGCCACCTTCAGCAGGAGGGCTGCCGTCCCGTCAACTTTTGCAGCCAGCGCGGCCATCGCCTTCACGCCGAGTTCGCCAGAGGCCTTGGCAACGTGCTCGAAGTCTCCCAGACGTTCGGCCCGCAGACGAACCTGAACTTCGTGCGACTTCCCTTTTTCGACCCGGCCGACAAACCACGAGACGGTTCGAGACGGCGCGTCGAGCCGCCCCCCCTGGTCAGCCGAGACGAACTCGAAACCTTCGGGAACGATGTAGTCGACGCGGACATTGTTCGTGTCGGCGGCGCCGTCGTTCCTGAGTGTCACGGTGTAGCTGGCATCACG
>CALJUK010000140.1 GCA_937975745.1 uncultured Planctomycetaceae bacterium
CCGCTCGCCACGCTTACCGCCGTGATTGTGTTCGGAGTTCTCGCGGCACATCACTTGCCCGGCTGGAACAGGCTGTCCCGAATCCACTCGGAAGTTTCCTGCAACGACGACGCAACGAAGGCAAATGAGGAACAACGACATGGTCGAGAAAACGAAACTTGAAATCCATTTGCTGTTGCCAGGTGTGTCGGACTCCCGCGATGCGTGTGTCAAACGCCTGTCTGATCTGCTCGAAGCCAGAGAGGGCATCGATGCCGCACATGCGTTAGCAACGGACGGCGACCAGCCGAACCAAATCTGTGTGCACTACGACCCCGACCACCTGTCGATTGGCGAAGTCCGCGAATTGGCCCGGCGGGCGGGCACGCAGCTTCATGAGCGATTCGGGCATCTGCTGTTACGGACCGAGCCAATGCACGCCCGCCGCGCCCGGACGGCGGCAGCTCGCGCGGAGCGAATCGCCGGTGTTTTTGAAGCAGCAGCCTCTCCCGACGGCGTTTTGCGTATCGAGTTTGATCGCGAGGAAACCGACGAAAAAGCGATCCGCGTTGCCTTGCGAAACAGCGGCGTTCGCGAGATCGAACGAAGTCGCTCGAAAGCAGAAGCCGAAGAGGAAACGGCCGAGCAAGAACACGACCACGAACACGGCGGCCCGTTCGGCGAAAAGACGGAGCTGATTTTCGCGATCTCCTGCGGCGGGCTGCTGGTGACGGGGTGGTTGCTGTCCCTGCTGACCAGCGTCACGCCGTGGGTTCCGTGGGCCATGTACCTGGCAGCCTACTGTTGCGGTGGTTTTTTTACGGTTCGCGAAGCCATCGACAACATTCGTGCAAAACGTTTTGAAATCGACTTCCTGATGCTGGTCGCGGCGGCGGGGGCGGCTTCGCTGGGTGAGTGGGCTGAGGGGGCGCTGCTGCTGTTTCTTTTCAGTCTCGGTCATTCACTCGAACACTACGCGATGGGCCGGGCTCGCCGGGCCATCGAGGCGCTGGCCGAACTCGCCCCGCAGACAGCACGCGTCAGACGCGACGGCGAGACTCATGAAGTCGCGGTTGAGCAACTGCGGGTCGGCGATGTGGTCATCGTCAAACCGAACGAGCGAATCTCGGCGGACGGTTTTGTCGTCGCCGGTGAAAGCAGCGTCAATCAGGCGCCGATCACCGGAGAAAGCGTCCCGGTCGACAAACGCCCGGTCGACAATGCCAAGCTGGCGGCCCGGCAACCGGAGCGACTTTCGGCTGAACATCGCGTGTTTGCCGGGACGATTAACGACAGCGGTGCGCTGGACATTCAGGTCACAAAGACAGCCGCCGACAACACGCTCGCCCGAGTCGTTCAGCTCGTCAGTGAAGCCGAGACGCGAACGTCACCGACTCAGCAGTTCACGTCCAGGTTCGAGCGAGTCTTCGTTCCGGCTGTGCTGGCACTGGTGGTCGTCCTGCTGTTTGCGCCACTGTTTCTTGAGGAAGCCTTCAGTCAGTCGTTCTACCGTGCGATGGCCGTCCTCGTCGCTGCGAGCCCCTGCGCTCTCGCGATCGCCACGCCGAGTGCCGTGCTCAGCGGCGTCGCGCGAGCGGCTCGCGGCGGGGTCCTCGTCAAGGGGGGCGGACCGCTCGAAACGCTGGGGCGTCTTGAAGCGGTCGCGTTCGACAAGACTGGCACTCTGACCGAAGGCCGGCCGCGGCTGACGGATGTCGTGACTGCTGAAGGGACCCCGCCAGACGAACTGCTGCGGATCGCCGTCGCCGTCGAAGAGTTGAGCGACCATCCACTCGCCGCTGCGGTCGTCCGTGATGGCCGCGAACGATTGAGTGACATCGCAGTGCCTGAAGCCTCAGACCTGCAAAGCATCACCGGCCGCGGCCTGCGTGCGACCATCGACGGGCAGGCGGTCTTTGTCGGCAAGGCCGCCCTGTTCTCGGAGATTGACGGCGTCCCGTTGACTGAAGACGTTCGTTCCAGAGTTGATCAACTGGAGCAGGACGGTCGCACGACAATGATCGTGCGTTTCGGCGATCGCTATCTCGGTGTTCTGGGACTGATGGATACGCCAAGAGAGCCTGCGCGTGCTGTTGTGGCTCGTCTGCACGACCTTGGCATCCGCCGGATGATCATGATTTCGGGCGATAACCAGCGTGTCGCTGACGCGGTCGCGAAAGCAGTCGGGCTGGACGAGGCACGTGGCGATCTGATGCCGGACGACAAAGTGGAAGCGATCCGGCAACTCCGGCGCGACGGCGGAGTGGCCATGGTCGGTGACGGTGTCAACGACGCGCCGGCGATGGCAAACGCCTCTGTGGGAATCGCCATGGGAGCGGCCGGTTCCGACGTCGCTCTGGAAACGGCCGACGTCGCACTGATGGCCGACGACCTGAACCATCTGCCACTCGCGATCGGCCTGAGCCGTCAGACCAGCCGCATCATTCGCCAGAACCTGTGGTTCAGCCTGGGCATGGTCGCGTTTCTGATTCCGGCCACGCTGTCCGGTTTACAGATGGGCCCGGCCGTCATGCTGCACGAGGGTTCGACGCTGCTGGTCGTGTTCAACGCCTTGAGGTTGCTGCGATATCAGGATGGTCCATCGATGGGTTGCTGATGAACGTCGATAGACGGTGTAGATACAGGAGTCTGATATGCGACACCTAGGACGAAAAGAAGAGCAGAAGCGGAAGCAGTTGACTCCGATGATGCGAACACTGCATCAGTTGATCTGTAGAGTGTTCGGTGCCTGGTTTGCCAGTCAGAATCTTCAGTACGAGCGGCAGAATGAATTGGCATTTCAGGTTCTCGAAGACTGTTTGCAGGAGGCACAACGCGTCGCCGGAGATCGCGGTTCAGGTCGGGCGGTGATGATTGAACTTCACCGCCAGGTCGGAATCTGGATGATCGAGCTGAGCGAAGAAGCCCGCGACAACTTCCTGGAAGCGGCGGTAACTCCGCCAGGCCTCGGCAACCCGCCGCATCACGATCGGCGGAATTGAGACATGCCCGGGACATTAGAGGTTGACGGCAAATTCGAGCGCGGCCGAATCTGGGACGGGACGAGTCCTGGTCGCGCCATTCGATCCTCTCGCCGCTTCTGTTACATCCTGTTTCTGGCGTCCGGCTTCGCCGCGCTCATTTACGAAATCTCGTGGGCGAGGCAGTTCGGACTTCTCTTCGGACATACGGCTCAGGCGGCGGCCGTCGTCCTGTGGGCCTGGTTTACCGGGCTGGCGATCGGGTACGCAGCGGGAGCACGACTGTCGGAGCGAGTTCACCCCTTGAAGGCGTACGCGATCGCGGAAGCCGTCGTTGCCGTCTGGGCTGCGCTCGTCCCGACTCTCCTGGCGACGATTGAGGCGTCGAGCGGCCTGTCGTGGCTGACCAGCGATTCGGCATGGCTCCAGTCAGTTTCTCGCGGACTGCTCTGCCTGCTGTTGCTGCTGCCGGCCACGGCCGCGCTGGGAGCCACTCTGCCGTTCATGGCGGAGTTTCTCAGCCGGTCGGATTCCTGTCGAAGCAGTTCCGTCGTGACTGCTTACGCGATGAACACTCTGGGAGCGTTTGGGGGCGTCGCTGCCGCCACTCTGTTTCTGCTGGTCACTGTGGGAGTCTGCGGCAGCAGCTATCTGGCGAGCGGTCTCTCTGGCTTGTGCGCCGTGGCGGCATGGCTGGTCGCATCGAGAGTCGCTGGCGCAGTGTCGAGCGACAGTCACTCTCATGGTCCGTCGATGTCAGTCGTTCAACATTCGACGTTCGTCTCTCTTCACTGGACACTGTTTGCAGCTCTGGCCGGGTTCGGAACGCTGGCTCTGGAAGTCCTCTACACCAGGTTGTTCTCTCTGGTCTTTCACAACAGCTCGTACACATTCGGAGCCGTGGTGGCCGCCTTTCTGCTTGCCCTGGCACTCGGATCGTTTGCGGCAGCATTCGTCTTGACGAGGTTTCGACCGGAAACGGTGCTGGCCGCCTGCTCGTGGACCGGAGCAATCGCTGTGGCCCTGTCGTTGCTGATTTTTCTTCGAGTCACCCGGCTGGAGTACTTCGATGCTGGACGCAGTTTCGCCGGGTACTTTGCCGGTGCCTTCGGACTGGTGCTGCTGGTGGTCGTTCCACCCGTCACGTTGCTGGGAGTCCTGCTGCCGGCTGTCTGGAGAGGCGTGGTTCGTGGATCGCAAATGGCAGGTCGATCCGTCGGACACCTGACAATGGTCAACACGCTCGCCGCAGCCGTCGGTGCCGTGTCGGCGAGTTTCGTACTCCTGCCGACGCTCGGGTTGTGGGCATCATTCGGACTCATCATTTTCGTGTTTTCGTTGATCGCCGGAAGCGTCCTGCTGCGTGAGCGACGGAGCGGCACGGTGCTGTTGCTGGGGCTGACATCGTTGTTTCCGGTCTTCCTGCTGGGCACAGAACCGGGACCTGATTCATTGTTCACGAACGACCGTGAGGAACATGTCCTTCGTCGCTGGCATTCCGCTTACGGATGGATTGATGTCGTTCAGGTCCACCCCGACAAAACGTTGAAAGTTCGCCAGAACCTGCACTACCGGTTCGGAGCGACGGGCGCAAAGGCGGAACGCGAATATCGACAGGCGCATCTACCGCTGCTGCTGCATCCCCAGCCACGTGAGGTGGCCTTCCTGGGCCTGGGCACGGGGCTCACGGCAGCCGGAGCGCTTCCGCATCCCGAGGTAGAACAAATCACGATCGTCGAACTGATCCCCGAAGTGGTCAGCGCCGCACGCATGCTGGGCGAACACAACCTCGGTCTTGTCGACCGGCCGAACGTGGAGATTCGAATCGACGATGCGCGCCACGCTCTTCTCTCGACCGAGAAGAGATTCGACGTTGTCGTCTCCGACCTCTTCGTGCCGTGGGAAAGCGAAACGGGCTACCTCTACACGGTCGAGCACTATCGTCTCGCACGAAAGAGGCTGTGGGATGGCGGTCTGTTCTGCCAGTGGCTGCCGCTCTATCAACTGGGAGCCGCAGATTTTGAACTGATCGCTGACAGCTTTGCGACAGTCTTTCCTCACACGACGCTGTGGTGGGGACAGTTGCAGTCACATCGGTCGATCGTCGCGCTGATCGGCTCAGAGCAGCCGCTTCAATTGAACGCGCAGACGATCGATTCACGGCTGGCGCGACTCCGCGATTCGTCGCTGGCCCGTGACGATGAAATCCAGACGGCAGCGCATCTGCTCGAACGGCTGGCCGGGCGCTGGCAGCCCCGTCACCCGCAGCGGCTGAACACGGACGAGTTTCCTCGTGTCGAATTCCTGACACCGCTGTCGCACCGCAACCGCCGACTGCTGCAGGGGCAAGTGCTGGAACTGTTCTTCGACTCCGTACTTCTGCCACTCCCGGAATCGGACGTCCGCCTGACACCGGACACACCGCTTGATACCGCCCACCGTCGTGCCGTGCAGCGTCTGATCCTGTTCGGAGACAGTCAATCGATTCGCACGTGACCGGGCTGTCGATCGTTAAGTAACAGGAGCCCGCAGAGGAAACAGAGAATGCCGTGCCCGTAACTCTGTTTCCTCTGCGGACTCCTGTTCAACGACCTCGATCAACAGGTTTTCTCACGGGGCCGAATTGCGGTTCACTCGATGCCGGTCACTATTTGGCTTTCGCGACGCGGAAGGTGAGGACCATGTCCGGGTCGATCAGCCATTGTTCTCCGGACTTTCCGGAAAACAGCAACAGCTCCTTTCCCGTGACATCAACCAGCCCGGTAAATTGCACTGACTTCAATGATGGTTTGGAGGTCATGATCTCAGTCACGTCAAAAAAGACGTCAACCGGGCCGTGCATGGGTTTCTCCAGCTACGCCGATCGCCGGGCATAAGCTGGATCCATCGCCCTGGACGGCCTGTGGACATCTGACTGACCGAGCACAGTGGCTGGCCGGGTGCCGTCCTGAAGCAGAGTTCCAGCGACAAGCCCCGTAACCAGCAGTGCCATCGATAGAGCGGTCATTTGGAAACGTGAAGTACGTGACGCGGCCATGAGTGTTCTCCTGTGGGCTGAACGGATTGGACAGATTTCAATGGATCGAACGGGAGTCCCGACGCGCGTGTGGCACGGGACCGCTTCCTGCATTCGTCAACTCGGAGCGGACGATCGCAATTCCTGCTGGCGCATCGATTCCGATTCGCACGCGATTCCCCTGAATGGAAAGTACGCGAATCATGATTTCGTCAGAGATACGGATGGATTCCTGTTCTTTGCGGCAAAGCACGAGCATCGTTGATTCCTTTCATCAGCTTTGATCTGAAAACTGGAATGGCGTTTTTCTCGACCGGAGCTGATGATCATCGAGGCGGCTTTTCTCCGGCCTTCAATTCGTCGAGCGTGAGTTTCCCGTCGTTGTTTGTGTCAAGTTCTCGAAACCGCAGAGACACCGGACTGTTGGCGACTTCCTTTGATGTCAGGAATCCGTCCCGGTCCCTGTCGTAGCCTCGAAAGACTTCTTCCGCGCTGCCGTGTTTGATGCCGGCCGCACGATCTTCTGCATCGTGTTCAATTCTTCGTTGTATGATCAGTTCCCCTCGCCGTTGGCGTTCTTCTGCTTCTCGTTGCTGCTGAGCCTGAGACAACTGCCGTTTCCGGGCCAGTTACTCAGCACGCTGCTTCGCTAGCGCCTGTTGTCGCTGCAGCATCAGCT
>CALJUK010000141.1 GCA_937975745.1 uncultured Planctomycetaceae bacterium
AGCCCCGCGACAATCTGGGTCAGACCAATGAAGCGCCAGTACAGTCCCGTCTGGTACATCGCTTCAAAGAAAGCGCCGATGGGATGCTCCGGCGAAATGAGCGTGAAGCGCTCGCCCATCGCCTTCGGATCCGGCAACTCCTGCCCCCTCAGGATCCCGATTCGCCCTCGGACGCGGTCGTCGTGCGGTTCTACCCAGCAGCCCTTCCGCGAATATTCGAATCGCCCGACGACGAAGGCGGCCGCGACGGCCCGCCAGGCCGCCCCCATGTGGATTGAGCCGATCCCAAGCCAGCTCTGGGATACCTGCCCGTCCTCAACCCTGCTGAAATCCCGCCCGACGCAATGAGTTCTACTGGTAAGTGAACCCGATTTACTGTCGATTTTCTGCGGATTTGTCCAAGGACCAAGACTCGGATGGCTGTTCTGCTGCAACTGAATGACGCCCACAAAAGCTACGGGGACCAGGTCTTGTTGGACGGTGCCGAAGTCACTCTCATAGAAGATGTGAAAGTCGGTTTCATCGGTCGCAACGGAGCCGGCAAGTCAACTCTGCTGCGCATTCTGCTTGGCGAGGAGGAACTGGACAGCGGAGAAGTCGTCCGGCACCCGCGATTAAGGGTCGGCTATCTCCGCCAGCACGATCCGTTCCAGCCCGGCGAATCGGCGTTGGACTTTCTGATGCGGGACAGTGGTCAACCCGATTGGAAATGCGGCGAAGTCGCCGGTGAGTTTGAACTGAAGGGGGTCTACCTCGAAGGACCTGTTCGCGAACTGTCCGGCGGTTGGCAGACCCGAGTGAAACTGGCGGCGCTGCTCCTCCACGAACCCAATCTGCTGTTGCTGGACGAACCGACCAACTTCCTCGACCTGCGGACTCAAATTCTGCTGGAACACTTTCTTCGCAACTACAAAGAAGCCTGTCTGATCGTCTCGCACGATCGGGCGTTCCTGAAAGCCACCTGCAGCCACACGCTCGATCTATCGCGCGGCCAACTGACGATGTATTCCGGCCCGATTGACGCCTATCTGGAGTCCGTGGAAGAACAACGGCTGCGGGACGAGCGGACCAATGCAACGGTCATCGCCAAACAGCGACAGTTGCAGCAGTTCATCGATAAGAACCGGGCCAACGCCAATACCGCTTCCCAGGCTCGCTCGAAGGCGAAGCAACTGGAACGACTGCAGACAACCGAAATCGCCTCGGACGAGCCAACCGCTTTCATTCGCACGCCCGATGTCGAACCGCGGCGCGGTTTTGCCATCCGGTGTACCGATCTGGCCATCGGGTATCCGGATCACCGCGTCGCCAACGAAATCAATCTGGAGATTGACCACGGTCAGCGGGCAGCAATTGTCGGCGACAACGGTCAGGGAAAGACCACGTTTCTGCGGACGATTGTCGAATCGCTCCCCGCGCTGGGGGGCGAGGTGAGATGGGGGTACCACTGCAATGTTGGTGTGTATGCTCAGCACGTCTACACCAGCCTTCCGCCGAATCAAAGCGTGAAGGAGTATCTCGAAGCGACCGCGTTGCCTGGGACAACGACGCAGGCCATTTTGAAGGTGGCCGGCTCGATGTTGTTCCGAGGAGCGGCCGTCAACAAGAAGATCAACGTGCTCTCCGGTGGCGAACGGGCTCGACTTTGTATGGCGGGTATCCTGCTCAGCGACCATAACGTGCTGGTGCTCGACGAACCGGGCAACCACCTCGATGTTGAAACAATCGAAGCGCTGGCCTCGGCCCTGGTCGACTACAAGGGGACAGTGATCTTCACCAGTCACGATCGTCACTTCATGAAACGGGTGGCCACCTGCGTCATCGAAGTCCGTGACGGTCACGTCACAAACCAC
>CALJUK010000142.1 GCA_937975745.1 uncultured Planctomycetaceae bacterium
GGACCCGCACGATCAATCATCGTGTGCCTCCGGCACCCGGCCGGGATCGGCCGGGCCACCCTGCGGACCGGTATTCAAGCCGTGTAAGCCTGCCCAACCGGCCAAGCTCCAACCCTTCAAACCGGCACAGCCTGCGAAGATTGTGATGCAGAAGCCGAATTAAACGGAGTCAAGGGCACGTTGGGCACTTTGCCCCAGTTCTGGCACATTCACAAGCCGTTGTAGTGCCTCACGATAACTCGCCAGAGATCGATTGCTTTCGATTGCCGTCAGAGCGTTGTGCCGCACATCAATGTCCTCAGATTCGCTCCTGACGATTGATTCTAAGCAATCCAGCACACCTTCGACTTCTGGAAAGAGATATATTGCATTGGCTGCGTGTTGTCGAATCAACTCATCGCCATCATTTTGCAGCACATTCAAGACAGCCTTCCCGATACGGGTGTGGCTCTCAGCCGAGTCCTTTCGCATGACAAGCGACTTGAGAATCTCAATACGCACATCTTCGTCCTCGTTAAAGTCTTCGAGCGTTGCCACGAATAGTGACACCACACGTTCATCTGGCACTTCCTCCAACTGTGAAACAATCCAGCATCGGTCGGCTTCGTTGCTTCCAAATTCCTGGATGAGTTGGTCGAGGTTTTCCATTTGTGTCACCTACTGAAGGTCCAGATCAAAACGAAGCTGGGTTACATCATCCGGCAAGTCAAGAATTTCCCGCCGCAACCGGTTGGCTTGTCCACCGATGATAGAATTGAGTCGCTCCTCACCGGGCAATCCTACTGTGGACTTGGGACGACCACCTGCTGCCATATCCGGATAGTGAGGCCAAACATTACCCTCGCCAGCAGAGCCAAGGCTCTTTGTATGTCTACGTCCGGCGGCCTCGATTTGTGGGCGATACTGTTCGTACTGTCGCAGTCTCCGTTTGAGTCCCTGCATTCCCTCTTTGCGAATGATCTCGTTCCAAGCATCGACGTGAAGTTGAATCTCTTGCCGCAACGCCGCCACATCGGTCGTCTTGTTTGGCTTTAGTCGATGTCGGAATGTAAGGGTTCGACTATTTGTTACTGGGGCATGAAGTTCCGGCAGCGCATGCTGACCGCGTGCAGTTCCCCTGCCGCTACGTGGTCGTCCGAATTTCGAAAGGAATCGCGCGCGACCGATCGCCGCGAGCGGCGCGAACAGTCCGGGCGAGAGAGTCTTCGCCAGGAACTTGTTCGGGTTCTCATTGTACTCGCTCTCAATCGACTCCAGCAATCGCTTCGGATTCGCGAGCGCATCGACAATCCCTTCCCACGTCTCGATCGAGAACGCATCGCCGGAGAGGAAGAACGCGGGACCGTCCCAAATCACCGGCTTCAGGAACCGATGCCATGCGTTTCGAGCGGGCGATCCCTCCCCTCCGAAGTCGGTCGGGTCATGGGCCAGGAACTGCCCGGCCTCAAACGCCCATTTGTCCAGAATGGTGTCGCCGAAAGCCCGGCTGTGCCAACTCCGCTCACGGCCTCTGACCGCGCCGAACTCGAACGACTCGGTCGAGTAGTCAACGACTTCCCCCGCCCGCAGATCGAACGCGACCAAGTGCGTCGCGAACATGAATGTCACGATCTGTGGAGTTAGCAGCGCGTCGCGGAGGTATTCGTCGACCTCCGCAAACACCAAGTCTGCCAGATTCCGCTCCTCCACCATGAGGATCGCCGGCGCCTGCTGCTGAATCTGGAAGATCTTTGTGGGGTCGCGCTCGGCGGCGAAGCCGTATGGATCAAACGGGTCGGGAATTGTCGGCAGGGCATAGACCACCTCGAACGTCACGTTGAACGTCGGGTCGTTCTCGATCGCGGCGCGAACGCCCTCGCGTGCATGCTGGTAAGCGATCCGATACCGCTCCTTCAGCCGCCGGATGCCGTCCGACTCCACCAGTTCCGGTTTCGCGGCATTCGGGTTCCGGTTGACCTGCACAAAGATCGGGAGGAGCTGGCGCAGTTGTTCCGTCAGGTTGTCTCGCACATCGGTGTCGACCGATCCATACTGAGCGAGCGCTTCGGCCGCCGCCTGTTGCACCCAATCCGAGTCCTCCGAGAGCGCCTGCGCAGGATCGGCCTCATCGGCAGCCTGCAAACCGCTGGGGTCAATATTCGTGGGCGAGTTGTTCCCGACGTACCGGTAGAGGTTCGCATCATCGCGGGCAGGATCTTCTGAGACGAACCGCCCTTCCCCACTGCCGTATTGCCTCCGCCGCAAGCTGTAAAGACTCGTTTCTTCGTCCG
>CALJUK010000143.1 GCA_937975745.1 uncultured Planctomycetaceae bacterium
TTTTGCGCCGATCGCATCTCGCATCCTTGAAAAGGAGGAGTGGGAAGGCCCCCAATTTTGCATCGCACAGCTGATTGAATTTGTCCCCTCTGGCAGGAAAGGCTGCCTGAATATTTGGGCCCAAACGCGGAGTGCCTCTGGTGGTGTTGTCACCCGACCGTTGCGGCTCGGATCACGTAAAACAATGCGTGTGTGGTTTGTACACTACGAGATCGAAGAGTGATCTTGGCGCATTCAAGCGGATGTGCTATCTCGGCCCAGCACATCCCCCCTGCCCCCCCTTTCACGATCCCTGCCGGCAATGATTGTCAGGTAAAGGTACGTTTCCCAGGTCTTGCCGACCGGTTGGTCCGTAGTCCGCTTGGGCCCAGTGAAGAATGCGAATTTGGAACGGCTCCAGCCGATAGGGTCTTGCCAGCATCTGGCGTGTCGGCCGCCTTTTTGTCGGAGTGATGAGTGATGTCTGCGTTCAGCCGCCGCTTGTTCATCCTGGGTGCGCTCACATGGGCCGCGGGATGCACGATGCTGGACGAAATGGCCGAGATGAATCGCCAAACTTGGCGGGCCATTCGCCCCAAAGCAACCGACTACCGCGATACGATCAACGACCCCGATGACGAATGGAGTTTCGTCGGAGCCGAGGCGCGCGGCGACCACGCCATGGAGCGTGAGCCGGATCGATTCTGGAAGAAATACTTCCAATCTGAGCGAGCCCGCTCCATCGAGCGGAATCTGGGAATCGAGTAGAACGCCGCCGAAAGTATCCCCGCGGTCTCGTCCTGCTCAGACCAGTCGGTACGGGTGCGCAGAGCGCAAACACGTTGCAATCCTTGCAAACCGGGAAACGCGGTGAGGCGTCAGGGCGATTTCTTGTTGGCCGGCTTCTTTCCCTTGCGGGATTCGGCCGCCTTGGCCAGCGATCGCGCGACCGATTCCAACAGCAGATCCATTGCGAACGGCTTGCGGAGATAGTCGTCCACGCCCAGCATTTCGGCGTAGGCTTTGTGACGGCCTCCCTCGTTGGCCGTAATCATGATGACTCGCGGCGGTTGTTCGATCGTCTTGAGAAATTCGAGAATCGGAAAACCACCCATCCGGGGCATCATCATGTCGGTGATCACCAGGTCGGGCGACTCGTTCTCGATGACCCGCTGCCCTTCAATTCCGTTCGGTGCGGTCAGCACCTTGTAACCGGCGGCAGTGAGTACGCCACTGATGGTCGAGGAAATCTCTCGATCATCTTCAATCAGCAGGATGGTCTGGTCGGCAGCCATGATGGTCCTGGGTGCGAATGCAGCGGATAAGGTTGGTTGGTCTCAGTCAGCTTGGGGAGGAAGTGCTCCTTGCGGCTGTGACACCACAGCAGAGCTATCAACAATGGTAGGGGCCAGCCCACGGGTTCGCAACCCGATGCAGAGTCCGGCCCGACACCGGTCCTTTAGTATAGCGGATTCAGGACCAGCCCCGACAAGAGTTTCGGGTAGAAGTACGTACTCTTCGGTGGCATCTTCTCGAAACCCGAGGCAATTTGCTGAACATTCTCGATGCGAGCGGGCGGCACCAGACACGCCAATTCGCACGTGTGGCCATCAACTGCTTCGGTCACTTCCGACAGCCGGTGCACGTATTTGAACTGTGGCTCGTCCTCGGGATACAGCCCACCGATCAGATGTCCCAACACCAGCGAATGCAGCACCGAAACGCCCAGTTCACGCCACGCCTCGCTGTGGTCGGCCGCGATTTCATCCATCGCCGACCCGTCCTTCAACCGGGCCAGCAGCCAGATGCCATCGGTCGGCGAACAAAGCCCGAACACCGCCTGCCCGCCGTCGGCCTCGATGAATTCCCAAGTCTGCTGAGCCGCTTCGGCACCGACGCCGATTTCTTCGATTGTGAAACAAGGGGACAGAATTTCCGAAATATCGGCGGCCGGAAGTTCCGGCAAACCCGAGACCAGCCGATGTGTGGGCAGAATCGCCAGCCCCGGGTCGCTCATTGCGACAAAGTGCATCAGGACGAAGTTCGCTGGCGAAGTCGTGTCGTCGGGCGACAGTTCCCCGGTCTCGCGCAGCCAGTTGCGGTAATTCAGAGCGGTTTCGTACCGGTGGTGGCCATCGGCGATGAAAACCGGCTTCTCGCGCAACAAGTCGCGTAACTGGTTGATTCCCTCCCGGCCGCTGGCAGGCCACATCCGGTGAAGGACTCCCAACTCGTCGGTTGTTTCCAGCGCCGTCAGTCCGGCGGTTAACCCCCGCAGGAGACCATCGGCCTGCTCTGCTTCGTCAGGATACAGTCCAAAGATCGGCGACAGTCCGGTTCGGCAGGCTTGGATCAGTGCCAACCGATCCGCTTTGGGGCCCGACATGGTTTCTTCGTGGGGAAAGATCTGTC
>CALJUK010000144.1 GCA_937975745.1 uncultured Planctomycetaceae bacterium
AAGGTGAGATCGGTCGGGGCCAGGACCTTCACACCCACCAGGAAGATGATCAGCCCAACGAAAACGGCAACCGAAACATACGACGCCCAGTGTGCCCAGCCCTCGCCCCGTTTCAGGCGACTGACATCCCGCTGGTAACGCTCGAGGTGAGTCTGAAACTGTTCGTTCTCGAACTGATCCATGCCATAGCCGCGCACCAGACGTGTTCGACGGAGACTTTCCGCGACGAGTCTCAGCTGGCTGGAGACACGATCTTCGGCCAGTCGGCGGTCCTGGGCTGTCCGCTCCTGGCGTTTGACCACCAGATACCAGCACGCTGCCAATGGGACGAGGCACTGCAATGTCAGCAACCAATGAATCTGCAAAGAGAACAACGGCAGCAGCAAGAGTTGCAACAGCGAACGGGGAAGCTGTGCAATCCAGGCAGCCATTCCGTCTTGCACGGTCTGGACATCTTCGGTGAACAGTTTCCAGGCGGTTTCCCCCTGTGTGTCCAACACGTCACTGGGGCCCAGCCGCAGCGCATGCCGATGCAGCGACTTTCGCATTCGGATCACTTGCTCGGACGCGACTCGCTGGCTGAGTCCTTCCACGCGGGAAATCATCAGGCTCCGTGCGACAGTGATCGCCACACCTGCAAGCACCAGCAAGACGAGCGCAGTGTCGTTCTGCCGCAGCCAGGGAACACTCCGGTACAGCGCAGCCAGCAACGGCCCCCACCATTGATGCCGCAAGGACCAGACAGCCGGCAAAATGCCGCTGTCGTTGAAGTCGTGACGGGCCAGAATCGCATACGGATGAGGAGCCCCGTCCGGCAGATTGGCCTGCGGTGGTTCTCCCCGGACCAGGATCTCCAGCTGAATCGCTTCCGCAGGATCCGCCGCATGAAGGCTCCCGCGAGTCGAGAGCAGGTCGGTCAGCAGAAGCAGGTCGAACAGAAGCACACACAACAGCAACGTCGACAACAGCGACCACGCCAATACGCTGAGCGAGGGACGCCGCAGCAAATCGCGTCGGGCGAATAGCCGCGAGAACGAGTTCACGGATCGAATCGAATTCACGCCGAGGTGCCGTTCCGAAATGGGTTCACCAACGGCAACAGATGCTAGACGATGCTAGCGTGGCTGCAGCGGCTGGCAAGAAAGTGCATTCGCGAGTCTGTCTCGACACAGGATTCTGTGGCAATGCGATATGAAGTGACCGCAGCTGCAAACTGCGGTGATGCATTCGAAACGTTGTCCCACTCGCGGCGGCAGAGGCGATATGGCAATGGGCGACGGGGCACTAGGCCAAATCGCGATCCTCGAACAGGATAAAGGCCAGCAAAATCATCGCCGCACTGTAAAGCAACCCGTATGCCGCCGCATAAAGCAGGTATGGCGGTGGAACGACCCTTCCCGTAGCGACAGCCGTCTGCATGTCGAACGCCTGTAACGACGGAAGAACGGTCGATATCAGTTGCGCCATGAACGAGACAAATTCCAGTTGGACGACGCCCGCCTTGACCAAAACGGCCGTCAGGTGTCCCACGACAAAGATCGCGAACGAACTGACCATGTTGACCACCATGGGAGCCCGGGTGGAAATGGCCGTGCTGACAGCCGTCAGCACCGAAATTACGAGAAAGATCAGGATGATACCGGGAAGGATCTGCACAAGTTCCTTCAGGCGTTCGATGACTTCGGGAAGATCTTTGGACGCCTCCCGCGCGTCATAAGACACCTTGTAGTAGATCAGCCCGAGGAAGGCCGCCACGACCGGCAGCATCAACAGCGACACCGCCTGCAAGATGCCGATGTACTTTCCAAGGATGAACTGCCGACGATTAATCGGCTTGGACAGCAGCGTCATGGCCGTCTTGCCTTCGATCTCGTCGGCGATGCTTGTGCTGGACGTCCAGACGGCCAACAGCAGACCCGAGACCAGAATCGTCGCCAGGCCGCAATCCTTGAACATCTTCAGATCGTCCCCCATCGAGAAGAACGGCACAAAGGTGTTCACCGTGATCAGCACCAGCGACAGGAACAGCATCAGCAGAAAGACTGGCTGACGAACCGCCTCTTTGGTTGTCGCGCGGGCAATAATGCCGGCCCGAGTCAGATATGAAAACGATAGCAGCCCCAGCATGACAACGATCACGGCACTCACCGGCATGAGAGCCTGCGAGCGGAGCGTCTGCCATGTCAGTTCGGTTGTTTCAGCAGCAGCGAACAATTGCAATCCCGACATCGCCAGAGATCTCCTGACAATTCAACACACCGTCGACATAAGTAAACGACAAAAGCCAATCGGCTTCGAAACAACTTTGCAGCATCACAACTTTTCAGGATCTTCGGACATCAACACATCCGGGCGGAATTACGGACGAGACAATTTGACCCTCCGCCACATGCCCTGACTACGTCAATCCCTGCAAAAATGTTGTCCGCATGCGACAAATCCTGCGCGAAACTCGACAACCGGGGCGCAAAACAGACAGGAAAGCCCGGTCGAAGGGACACACGGGGGTGCGCAGACGGACGATGATCTCATCCCACTGTAATCGGGTCGTGGACCGAAGAAAAGGCGGGAGGCCAATTCCCAGGCCCGCGAGACGCAAGCCGGTCCACCTGGGAGAACTCGAACGACTGGAAAGATCACGGGAGGATGAGGAATTCGGTGAATTCGCCGGTCGGATCCATATCGCGACAGTCCTCGCCGACGATGTAGCCGGAAAAATGGCCTCTCAAATCGCCACGCAGAGCATCCAGCTGAGCCTGCCGCCCCTCACAAACCAAAACCACCCGGCCGTCGGGCAGATTTCGAACCGTCCCCACGACTCCATGATTGCGTGCGAACCGGCGCGTGGTGGCCCGAAAGCCAACTCCCTGGACCCGCCCCTCAAAGCAGCACTTCAGGCGGACGATCTGCTCGGAATTCCCCGAAGAAAAAGTATCTGGCGGCATATTGACCTCTAAACCAGAACTCCGGCGCGCATCGAACCGCAGCCGAAACTGCGATGGATGCCGTCGGCAGGAAAGCGGCGGAACAGTCACCCGGGGAAACTCAGCCGTGCGCGTTCACCAACGCGGCGGCCAGGGCAACCGGAACTTCAAGGCAAAGTTCCTCCCGAACAATGTTCATTTCCCGCGGTGCGTCAATTCCCAGGCGAACCGTATTCGGCCCCACCCGGACAATCGTCACTGAAACATTGTCCCCAATCAGAATCCGCTCACCCGGCTTTCGCGAAAGAACAAGCATGTGACTGAACTCCTCAGCAGCAAGACTTATCGAAGCTTCCATGTCCTATCGTCAAGCCTGCAAGCAACGGTTCTACCGGAACGTTACAGGCCTAAGTCTATGCAAATCCACTGCCACCCCGACTGTGTCGTCAGAATGACGGCGTAACCATAAAGATAACACTTCCGCCCCAAACAGATCCAGAGAAAAACCCCATCGCCCCAACTTTTATCCACACACACCCCAGACACCGCCACCAGGCAACCCTGAAACGATCACTGCCTACAAATTAAGCACCCGAAACGCTAATCACTCACGCATCGGTGCTCATAAAACAGGCACCCAGTAGTTTTTTCCCTTGAAAACAGGTGAAATGAGGCATGCTCCGAGCCCGTCAGCGACGCCCATCGGCTCCTCAGATGCTATAACCCACGATGAATCGTCCACCCGATCACGTCGGTGTCCTTGTTTTCGTCGCGTGCCAGCAGCCTTGATTTCCCGGCGGAGGGACGGGAAGCTAATACCCGTCGCGGGAAACTCGGGCAGCCAGCGCCTCGGAACATCGGCAGTCGGCCTCGCCCGCCGCGCGACAAATCACATCCGCCGGCACGACCAGACCTGGGACAAGGGGGCCAACTCCGCGCAGGATTGGCTTCCGGCGGTGGCGGTGGGACGGTTTGGAATTCCCGTGAGCCCGAGTGACGGGCACCTCACTCCGGCAACAGCACCTCAGTAGATTGGACGTCTTCCCATGGTTCGAATTGGCATCGTCGGCATTGGCTTCATGGGATACACCCACTTCGAAGGGGCGCGCCAGCTGAAATCGGGCCGCATTGCCGCAATCTGTACACGCAATCAGAAAAAATTGTCGGGCGATTGGACCGGCATCCAGGGCAACTTTGGTCCGCCGGCTGGCCAGGTCGATCTCAAAGGCATCAAAACGTATACCGACTACAACGAAATGTTCGCCGACCCGGACATCGACCTGATCGATATTTGCCTGCCGACCGAGCAACACGAAGCAGTCGCCGTGGCCGCTTTGAAAGCCGGCAAGAATGTCCTCGTCGAAAAACCGATTTCCACCGACTTGGCCGGGGCACGGCGAATGGTGAAGGCCGCCGACAAAGCAGAGCGAATGCTGATGGTGGCCCACGTGCTTCCGTTCTTTCCCGAATTTCAGTTCGCAGCTGAAGCCGTCCAGTCGGGTAAGTACGGAAAACTGCTGGCAGCCCACTTCCGTCGCGTGATTGCCCCACCGAAATGGTCAGAAGACATGTCCGATTTTCGCAAGCTCGGTGGCTGGGGTGTCGATCTGCACATTCACGACAACCACTTCATCACATCGGTTCTCGGGAAGCCGGCGACAGTGCAGTCGACCGGCCTGTTGCGAGACGGACTGGTCAACCACGTGCACACCATCTATGGCTACGACGGTGGCGAACCGGCCGTCAGCAGTATGAGCGGCGGAATCGCAGCGAAGGGACTGGAATTCAGTCACGGTTTCGAACTCTTCTTCGAGAATGCGACGATCCAGTTTGATGCCGGAACATACGGCTCGGGAAAGAATCGCGAATGGGTGGTCAACCGGCCGCTGACTGTCATTACCCAAACCGGCCGGGTCACCTTCCCGAAGTTAAAGGGGGGCGACAGCTGGTGTGCGGCATTCACGGCCGAGTTGCAGACGGCCGTCGATGCGATCCGCACGGGAACTGAACCGCGTCTGCTCTCCGGCGCAGTAGCCCGCGATGCCCTGCAGATTTGCGAAGCGGAGGCCAAAAGCATCGCCTCCGGACGCCCCGTCTCAGTCAAATAGGCACTCGTCGAACGGCCATCATATTTCCGGTATCGCCGCCTGAACGAATCGCGATCCTGTCGTCGCACATCGGCAAGAGGTTTCGTACCGCAAGTGAGTTCCGCCGCGAATCTCTGGCCGGACAGAATGCCGTCCGACATTCGTGACACCGTTTTCAGGTCGCTCGTTCCATCACGTCGTTCGGTCTGACAGCCGGGCCGATTATTCAGACCGAAACAACGACTGCGTTCATCATGATTGAAAACCTGCCCGTCAAATCGATCGACTTCAAAGGCCTGACGATCGAGGGCTATTCGCGGGCTGCTGTCCAAAGTTACTGGCGTATCCCGCAACTCAAAGTCGGTTTCGATCTGGGAGGCAGCCCCTGGTCATTCATGGGGACACAGGTCTTTTTCGT
>CALJUK010000145.1 GCA_937975745.1 uncultured Planctomycetaceae bacterium
CCGGCAATCTTACGAACCGAGTGCGCGAAGTCGAAGAGAAGCAGAAAGAGTTGGCAGCCGTTCGCAGGCAACTCGATCAACGACTGGTCTCGCTGAAGAAGGAAATGGCCGAGGCGCAAGCCCAGCAGCAAGCTGCCGCCAGTCAATACGCGTTCGTTGCCTTCGACTCGCGGTCCGGGACGACGCGCCGACCAATCTTGCTGGAGTGCGATCGAGAGGCTATCCACTTCGTCGGGACGGACATCGCGTTGACAGCTCGCGAAATGAATGGTTTCACCGCGGGACTGAATCCGCTCCGTGAAGCCGTCGCTGCAATGAGCGATTATTTCGTCGCCCAGGCACGCGTCGACGGTAAGGCTCCTGAATCGCCCTACGTGCTGTTGCTTGTTCGACCGGATGGAATCGTCGCGTATCACGTTGCCAAGAAGATGCTGGAAGCGACCGACCTGGGAATGGGATACGAGCTGGTCGAAGCCGACTGGGAATTCGCCCCTCCAGCCGTCGACAACAATATGCAACGCATCATACGAGATGCGATCCAAGCCACATTGGACCGGCGGAGTCAACTTGTCCGCGAACTGGCGGCACGCCCGTTCGGTCCGCGGCTGAATTTACGCGAAGGTGATGGAAGTTTCGACGTCGACTCGGTCATGTCTCCCAAGGATCCTGTCGAAGAGCAGGGTTATGTGAAATCCGGGTATGGCTACAGCCGGGTTGATCCGAACGAACAAAGCGAGCAGGGGGCCTCTCGACCGAGTGTCGGCCGTGGTCCGATCGGTCGCGGGTCGCCGGGTCGCCGCATGGCCGATCTTGGAAAAAATCGACCCGAAAAATCGGGCCGAGCCGCGGAGCCGAGCGGAACCGGACGCGCGCCGCAGATGTCGTCGGCAAACGGTCAGGCAGCGGCCAATCCGTCTGGGGGCACAGGCCCGGGCTCATTGGGTTCTGAGAATTCGCTGGCAGGGGGACTTGCTCAGAACGGCGGACTCTCTTCGATCGAGGGGGGCGGCTTCGGTTCGGATCAGGCATCGGAGCCCAAACACACGACAGCCCCGGGACAGGGGGAACCCGATCTGGGCTTGAAAGAGAAGTTTGCAAGACCCGGACAATTCGTGGATCCCGGTCTGCCGAAAGCCCCCGGAAGTTTCGCGGCTCCCAAAGCCGGTCAATTCACGCAAGAACGTCTGCCGGCCGTACCCGAATTGATGCCGGCGGATTCTCTGTCGACAGCCCCATTTGGGCTGTCGGAGCCGTTGAGACCATTCGGATCGTCGAATGAAAGCTCACAGGGGCAAACGTCACCTGTCGAGGGAACACCAGAGTCAGCCTCGTCGATGCAAACCTCTCTGGGTGAGGTACCGCCGAGCCAGACGGCCCCGTACCAGAATCTGCTCGATCCAAGCGAGCCAGCATTGGTCTCTCGAAATGGTCAGCAGGAGCAGCCCGGTCCGGGACGTTTCTCGGGCGACTTGCGTGCAACGCCCGCTGTGTCGGAGTTCCAGAACGATTCTCGCACAGCGACTGACGGGGGACCGTCCCAACGATTGCCGGGAGCAGTCGGAAAAATGTGGGAGCGCCCCGAAACCAGCAGCGCGTCCCCGTCGAGCGTGGCAGCGAGTGCCCCGTCGGGGCAGCCGTCTACTTCAAGCCGTTCACAGTTAACAGTCTCCGCGGGAAGCAGTGGCTATCCGGGTTCCGATCTACTCACCGATGGATCGCAGCAAACCGATGGCTCCCAGCAGCCCACAACGTTGGGCGTTCCGCTGCGTTTCAACCTCACACCCGAAGCGAGTCGAGGACGCGGGGGAGATCGTCTGGCATCGAAGAAACGCTGGGGAAACTGGCAGTCCGGTGCGACCATCGGTTTCGAACGAAGCGTATCGGCTGAAGTCTACGCCAATCGAATCGTGATCGACCGCGAGTTGGTCGTTCCCGTCGTCGAAAATGAACCGGGAGAAGTCACGCTCCGTCGTGTTGTGGCTGCGTTGGACCAGCGGGCGAAGAGTTGGAAGGAACCGCCGCACGGCTTCTACTGGGTGCCATCCATCAAATTTGAAGTGGCGCCTGGCGGAAACTGGAACTACGAACATTTGCACTCCGGACTGACAAAGATGGGCCTGGAGACATCTGCGAACTTCAACCTGGGACAATCGGAGACCAGCCCGTTGGAGGTGACCCGATGAAGCGTGGCAGCCACCGCAGCGAACTGGAGTTTGGCTCCGATTCGTTTCTGGACATTATCGCCAATATTGTCGGTATCCTGATCATTCTGATCGTTGTTGCCGGTGTGAAGGTCAGCCGGGCTCCACTGAATCCTCCTCCGACGCCGGTTGTCAAACAGACGAACGAGTCAGCCGACGTGACTCCGCAGGTGGCGACACGACCGGTCGAAGACGTGGCCGACGTGATTGCCGCCGCGCCCGAACCTGCC
This sequence comes from uncultured Planctomycetaceae bacterium, assembly GCA_937975745.1. Lineage (GTDB taxonomy): Bacteria > Planctomycetota > Planctomycetia > Planctomycetales > Planctomycetaceae > CALJUK01. The sequence continues at coordinate 2,432 of CALJUK010000145.1, forward strand.
GAAAGTGCTCCTTCTCATCCTGTCGCGGGAATTGACGTTCCGGCCGAGCCGGAACAGCCGACAGAACTGATCGCCCAAGCCGATCGAATTTCACACGAGATCGAGACGCTGCGCAACGTGGGGGACAAACTGTCGTCACAGCTGGCCGAACTCAGCAGTCCGGAACTCCGCCGCACGATCGCAGAGAAGGAGGAAGAGCTACGGGCGAAGTCGGAAAAGGAGGCCCGCCTGCTGGCGAATCTGACGGGACAACTGCAACGAGACATCGTGGACCTCAAAACTCGGCAGGGCGAACTGCTTAATCTGCAGTTCGAAGTTGAGCGTCTTGCACATCAGCCTCCTCCGCTGAAGACGCTGGAGCATCGAATCACACCCCTCAGCCAGTCAGTCGTCGGCCGGGAGCATCACTTCCGGCTGAGCGAAGGCAAGATTTCTGCCGTCCCGCTTGATGAGCTGATCTCACTCCTGAAGAACCAAGTGCAGGAACACCTCAGTTGGATCATGAAGCACAACGAACATCGCGGCGTGGTTGGCCCGATTGACGGCTACCGCATGCAGTTCGTTGTCGCCCGGGAGGAGATGACCATCCTGGACGAAGTCGCTTATGGCGGTGCTGGTGCACGCGTCGGACTGCAGAAGTGGGAACTTGTTCCAGCAGAGTCGCTGGTTGCCGAAACGGCCGACGAAGCTCTGCAGCGTGGTTCACGATTCGAGCAGGCGGTTCGCAGGATTGAACCCGGCGGAACGGTGACGCTGTGGGTCTATCCTGACAGTTTCGGGATCTACCGCGAGGTGCAACGGGCCATGCATGCCAGTGGCTTGTATGTCGCCGGTCGCCCTCTGCCGTTCGGTATTCCGATTGCGGGCTCACCTAACGGAACGCGTTCGTCGCGTCAGTGACCGTTCCGATCGGAAGCGGGCTGTCCGTTTCCGATGCCGACTCGGTCGGGCGCGGACGGCTTGGGTCGACCGAAGGATTCCCGGAGAAGGCTCGAACACGGGGGCATCGCGACGCGATGACGGCCAGCTTCCCCGGAATCACAGCTGCGCAGTCCGCGATTAGTGCGCCTCGCGCACAACTGTGACGGCGTTTGGACACTCACTGGCCTGCAAAGCAGGCTGGCTACGCCGCCGGAACTCACGACACTTCTGCGCAGCGATTAGTACAGCAGGGTTGCCAACTGGCGGCGGTATTGGCTGGTCAGCGGAGACTCGGGCCCCAGCATGTCGAAGATCTTCAGCATTGTGTCTTTGGCCTGACTGCCAGCGCCGCTGCGATCGTTGCGGATCAACTCCAGGCAGAGTTGGAGGGCCTCTTCGTGGCGACCAGCGACAGCCAGCGCATCGGCGAGATGAATCTGGGCCGAGAGATCATCCGGGTTCTCGGCCACCTTCTGCTGGGCCGCTTCCAGTCCTCCGGACTCGGCGGCCGCCCGGCGAAGCGCCAACTGCGATTTGATCCGCTCCGCCTCCGGCTCTAAGAAACCCCGTGTTTCCAGCTCCGCGATGATGGTGGCTGATTCTCCTTCGCGATTCAGTGCCAACAGTGTGCGGGCCAGGGCGATCTTGGCCGTCGGATCGTCCGGGGCCAATTCGAGAGCGGCCTGGTATTTCTCCGCAGCCGCTGCCGGATCAGATTGTTCAACCTCCGCTGCCTGAGCGATCAACTCTTGTGCGGGCGAAGGAAGCAGCCGATTCAACCATTCCCGCAGCTCGTCCTCCTGGATCATCCCCGTAAACTGATCGACGGCCTGTCCGTTCAGAATGGCGACCACCATAGGAATGGACTGTGCGCCGAATGCGGCCGCCAATTCCTGCTCTTCGTCGACGTTGACCTTGGCCAAGAGGAACTTGCCATCATACTCCGCAGCCATCCGTTCCAGCAGCGGCGTCAGTTGTCGGCACGGGCCGCACCAGGGAGCCCACAAGTCAACCAGCACGCAGCGCTGGGCCGATTCCTCGACGACAGCCTGGGAGAAGTTGTCTTTGGTGGCGTGGATCACATTGGGGGGCAAGTCGCTCATGCTGGTCGTTTCCTTCGTTGGCCTCGCTGTCCGCGCGGCGGTTCGCTCGCGCTCGTCGAGCGTGCATTCGTCTCTTATGAGAAGTCTAGGTGACCTCGCGGCAGTTTCAAAGGATGTCGATTCCGGCCAGACGTTGTCAAATGGCAACATTCATGTTGTCGTTTGACATCACAGAACGAACTTCGCGAAAGGAGACTGTGACAGGAACAGTCTCCAAACACGACACTTCGAGCGAATGACCACCTGCCGCGTCCCGTTGGTCCGCCGATTGCTTCCACAGTTGGCCTGCCGCAATCGAGGACCGTAACGCGAGGGGCTGGCCGATGAGTACTGGGAATATTGGCGGAGTCGCTGGCGTCGGAATCGGCATTGGTGCTGGAGTCGGCATCGGTGCTGGAGTCGGCGGAGCAACTGGCGCACAACTTGGAGGTGGACAGGCCATGTCGCTGGGAGGGATGGCATCGCTTGGCCCGACGGCATCCGCGTCTGCGGCCGGGGGGCAGTTTAACTCTCTGAGCGGGCTGCAGGGACTCGACCTGTGGGTTCTGCTGCTGTTGCTGGCCGCATTGGGGCGATCGAACTGCAATTCGGCGAACAACGATCCCCTGGCGTTTCTGGCCGGTATGGCCGTCGGAATGCAGATCGATGTCGGCATGGGTGGCGTCTTCAACTCGATGGGAAGCGCGGTGACCGCCGGGACTGTTACCGGCGCAACATTCGACGCGCTTGCCTGAACGCAAAACCGCATCCCCCCGTCAAAGCTGTTTGCTGTAGATGCCCCACTGGCCGAAGTTCTCTTCAACTTCGACTTGTAGTTGCGTCAGTTGATGTGGCTTCTGGCTGAGAAGCGTATGCTCCAACTGGCCCACAATCCAGCAGGCAATCTGCTCGACCGTTGTATTCTCGATCGGCAGCAGAATGCAGTCCTCACGCGGGAAGACCCAGCGACGTGACTCAAACCGGGCTTCGACTTCCGATTCGGTCTCTGTCACGCGAATCTGAGAGTGATGCAGAGGGAGCAGCATGCGGTGATCCAGCTGCAGGACAATTGCGTGGACGGCGTCGCGGAGGGCAATGAAGTCAAAGACATAACGGTTTTCGTCCAGCGGTCCGACGACCTCGACGGCAACACGAAAATTGTGCCCGTGTAACCGCTCGCAGATGTTTCCGTTGTACGTCACGAAATGAGCCGCACTGAAGACCAGCTGATCCTTGGTCACGCGAACGGCATAGGTTTCCTGGGACATGGCAGGATAAGCTCCCGGTGAGTGTCGGCACTAGGGTTGAGGCAGCGACGTGTTTTCTTGAGATTCGTCTTGAATGCCGAAGACGGCGCGGGCCAACGGGGGCAATGTGGCAATCGCAGGAGGTTGTAGTTCCTCGTCGCGGAACGCAGCCAACAGGATTGCCGTAACAAGGTCGGCCGTCGTCCCCGGATTGCGGCGATGCCCGTCAGCTCGCAGCCAGGTATCGAGCGACTGAAAGGCTGCATGACTTTCGGGCGCCTCGGGCCAGCCTGCGGATATGACGTCTTTCGCCAGACGACTCGACTGGGACGCGATGTCTGCTCCGCACTTCCGCGCAATCAGTGTGTCGGGAAACTCGGCCATCAACCGGAGCGCCAGCGTGCTGACGGCAATGGGCCAGCTCGTAGACCAGCGGTCATCCCCAATGAGAATTGGCACGCCAAACTGCAACACGCGAGGGAAACCCTCGGCATATTCGGCAGCGATACTATCCCGATGGGCAGCCAGCCGCATCACGTCGCGCAGGCAGGCTGTCGGCTCGTTGGAGACGGCCTGGTTGTCGACTTTCCCCATCCCACCCGGTTGGATCAGTTGAATGGCTGCATATACAGCCCGGGCGTCCGCGACAGTCGTGTTGGCCAGGACCGTTTCGATTCCCTCCCTCAGGGGGATTGCCGCCGGAACGGCGCACAGCGGCGCAACCAACAGCGAAATTCCCAAATTGGTGTTTCGACCGACTGTTTGGTGAGTTTGGTAGACTGCTTCCAGAACGGCGGCACCGACACCCAGAGTTGCGGCTTGGGACAACGGTCCGGCGGACCGATCGGCCGACGCCAGAAAGTCTTCATATTGCAAATCTTCGAATGAAGCCCCGGGATGCACGTTGCCCGCTTTGGGTGCAGAGGCCTCCAGAACGGACGCCATCCGGACTTGGAATTCAAGCTCGCCGTGTTGGTTTCGGGGGGATGTCATGGACGGCGACTGCATCACGGTTTCTCAGCTGGTCACTCCGTTCCACGTTGGAATTGTCGCGGAGCGGAAGCGGAATGGACATCGTAGCATTTTCGTCGTGGGGCTGTCTGCTATAACATCACTGACTGTTGTAAGATTCTGCTGTCGGCTCACGATGGCGTAGAAATCGACGGTGCGTCAAGAACGACAGCGTCCAAACAATACGAGGACCGAACCGTGATCAGCGCTGCCAATGGGTCTGGTGGTCTTCATGAGCAACAAGGCGACTATTCAGTTTGAGGCAATCTTCCATGAGTCAAGAATTCGATCCACAACGACTGCGCACAGTTCACCTGGTGCCGATCACCGCCTACCGGTCCGATGGGTCGTTGAACTTAGAGTTGCAGGCCGAACATCTGACGCGGATGTATGCTGCGGGAATGCGCGTCTTCCTACCGGCGGCGGGGACCAGCGAGTTTCACTCTCTCAGCAGTGATGAAGTCGTCGAGTTGGTCCGTGTCACGCGCGAGGCGACCGGGCCGGATGCTGTTGTATTCGCGCCGCTGGGGCTACAGGTGGGCGAAGCGCTGAAAGTGGCCGAACGGTCAATGGAATCCGGTGCCGATGGCGTGATGTTCATGCCGTTCTCACATCCGTATCTCAGCGATGCTGGGATTCAGGATTACTACCGCACCGTGATCGATGTCGTTCGCTGCCCGACGGTGTTCTATAAGAAGGGAGATCTTCCCAGCGACGAACTGTTGCTGAAGCTTTCGGCCGACAAGCGAGTCGTCGGTGTGAAGTACGCGGTCAACAATCTGGATACTGTCCGTCGTGTGATCCTGGCCGACCGCGGCCGCACAGAATGGATTTGCGGATCAGCTGAGCGGTTTGCCCCCTACTTTATGCTGGCCGGTTCCACAGGCTACACGACCGGGGCTGGCAACATTTGTCCGCACATCGTCCTGGCGATGCATTCGGCCCTTGCCGCCGGTGAGTGGAACGAAGCGATGCGGTTGCAGCAGATCATCCTACCGATCGAGCATTACCGGGCCCGCTCGGGGGATAGCTACAACATCAGTATGCTCAAGCACGCGCTGAAGATGGCCGGTCTGGACTTTGGCGATCCCCGCCCACCGCAGCGACGGTTAACGACCGAGGAACGGAACGAGATCGAGCAGTTGTGCGGCCCGATTTTTGACGCGGAGCAGCAGATGCAACAGGAACTGCGTGCCGCCGGCCTCGCCAACCATTGAGCGTGTACGTTTCGATGGTTCTGGAAGCCCGGCAGTGAAAGCGGTGTTTTCGTCAGGCGTATCAGCTCAGTGCGAGCGGTGCATGATGACGGACGCAAAGTCAGTCTTCCGTGGGGCCAACGAAAAACGAGCCTGTTCACGTGGTGTGAACAGGCTCGTGTGGTTTTACAGGCTGTCGATCGCCGTAGAAAGCAGAGCTAGTTGGCCATCGCCATCTTCTCTTCTTTTTCCTTACGACGTCGGGCGACGACTTCTTCCTGGATGTTCGACGGAACGCGACGGTAGGCGGCGAATTCCATGCTGAACGATCCCTTCCCTTGCGTCATCGAGCGGAGCTCGTTGGCGTAGTCGAACATTTCTGCCAGAGGGCCTTCGGCTTCGATCACGCAGTCCATACCACGGATTTCGGATGATGTGATGATGCCCCGCTTGCTCGACAGATGGCCCGTGATCGATCCCTGGAATTCTTCCGGGCTTTCAATTTCGAGCTTCATGATCGGCTCGAGCAAAACCATGCCGGCCTCATCCCTTAGAATCTTCCGCAGACAGTCAAAGGCACAGATGTTGAATGCCATTTCCGACGAGTCGACGTCGTGGTAGCTTCCATCGGTGATTGTCGCCTGTAGGTTGACCACTTCGCATTCGCAGAGCGGTCCTTTGACGATTGCCCGTTGGAATCCCTTGTCGATCGAAGGGATGTATTCTTTGGGAATTCGCCCGCCCGTGATCGCGTTGACGAACACGTATGGCTTGTCGGAGTCTTCCGGCAGTGGTTCAATCTTGCCAACGACGTGGGCGTATTGACCGGAACCGCCGGTTTGCTTCTTGTGCTTGTAGTTGAATTCGACTGGTCGGCTCGGGCATTCGCGGTAGGCAACCCGCGGTTCGCCGATCAGGCATTCGACGTTGTATTCACGCCGGATGCGTTCGACGTACACATCCAGATGCAACTGTCCCATGCCGGCGATAATGGTTTGGCCGGTTTCCTCGTCGGTCCCAACGTGGAATGTTGGGTCTTCGCGGCGGAAACGTTCCAGGGCCTTCGCCAGACGGTCAGCACCGTCCCGCTTGAGCGGTTCGACGGACAGCCGAATGACTGGGTCCGGAACGAAGATGCTTTCCAGTGAGTAGTTTGCACTGCCGCTGCAGAACGTATCGCCCGAAGCGCAGTCGACACCCACGACGGCGATGATGTCGCCGGCTTGGGCTGATTCGAGATCTTCCCGTTCGTCAGCGTGCATTCGGACCAGTCGACCGAACCGCACACTCTTACCGGTACGCGTATTGCGATAGGTTTCGCCCTTGGTGATTTTGCCCTGGTAAATACGGCAGTAGGTCAGCTGACCGAACTGTTCCACGACCGTTTTGAAGGCCATGGTGACCAGGGGAGCCTCCGGATCGGGCTTCAGCGGAACGCGTTCGGCGGGCTTTTCGGGCTCGTCGGATGAAAGCGTATCGAGATCGTTGGCGTAGACGTCCCGGTCCAGCGGACTGGGCAGAAAACGTGTGATGGCATCCAGCAGTTCCTGGACACCCTTGTTGCGGTAGGCAGTCCCCATCATGACGGGGGTCAGCTCCTGCGACAGAGTGGCCTCGCGGATAATTTTGTAGATGTCTTCGGCCGGAATGTCGGCTTCTTCCAGCAGGGATACCATCAGTTCGTCGCTGTACAGCGAGAGTGTCTCCAGCATGTGAGTCCGGGCGGCCTGGGCCTCTTCCAGGTACTCAGCGGGGATCTCACCTTTGACGACCTTTTCGCCCTGTGCTCCCTCGAAGGTGATGGCTTCCATCGTGATCAGGTCGATCATCCCCTGGAAGTCGGCCCCGGAGCCCATTGGGAGCTGGATCGGCAGCGGAGTCACGCCCAGCTTTTCTTCGATCTGCTTGATGACCTTCTTGGAATCGGCACCGGTGCGGTCCATCTTGTTGATGAAGGCGATTCGCGGGACGTGATATCGCTTCATTTGGCGGTCGACCGTCAGCGACTGGCTCTGCACACCGCCGACAGCGCACAAGACCAGGATCGCGCCGTCGAGGACGCGGAGGCTGCGTTCGACTTCCACGGTGAAGTCGACGTGGCCCGGCGTGTCGATGATGTTGATGCGGTGGTCC
>CALJUK010000146.1 GCA_937975745.1 uncultured Planctomycetaceae bacterium
CGACTCGATCGAGGATGTGATCGCCTTCCCGTTTGACCGCGCGTGAGGATCAGCCCGGTCTGGTCCGATGCGATACGTGACTACCAGGTCGAGCTCAGTTGGCTTCGCTGACGGCGTCGGTCAGAGGAACCTGTCGGGGAGACATCAGGTACGCGGTCAGGTCGGTGATCTGATCCAGCGTGAATGTCTTGGTCATTCCCTCGGGCATCAATGACAAGGCAGTCGGCGTAACGCCGTCGACATCGCGGCGGTCGACGACAAAGCGTTCTTTTTCCGTCTGAACGGTGAGTGTCCTCTCGTTCTGGTCGGCAATGACACCCGTCATCACGCGACCATCCATCAGCACGACGATCGACATACGGTAGTCGGCTGCCACCAGGGCGCTCGGATCGACCAGGTTTTCCAGCAAGTAGTCGAGATTCCTCCGATTGGAACCGGTCAGATCTGGTCCGATACGACCTCCCTGCCCGTACAGCGCATGGCAGGCGGCGCACGTCTTCTGGAAGATCGCTCGACCGGCCGACGCGTTGGCATGAGCAATCCGATCAGCCGTCAGCTCGGCCTTAAGACGTTGCATCTCGGCCAGTTTGTCGGCCGATGATTCGCGGACTTCGCCCCACACTTTCGCCAGCCGCGTGTTGACCTCCTCACTCCCCAGACTTTGGATCTGCCGGGCGTGATACGCCGAGACGGCCGCCCTCGAAATGGTCCCCCGCTCAATGGCAGCCAGCAACGCCAGCGCGTATTGAGGCCGCGAACACAGCGTGTCGATGCAGGCAGACTGTCCTTCCGGAGTCAGCCGCCCGTACATGTTGATCGTCAACCGTGGGATGTCGTTGTCTTCGAACTTGGCAAAGCCGCGAATCACGGCGGGGGCCAGCACACGATCGCTGACCCACTTCTTCAATGACGGCAGCACGTCCGAATGCTGGCTCCGCAACAAAGCCGTCACGGCGGCAGTCCGCATTTGCGGATCAGCCTTGTCGTCACCGGCAATGACAAACAGTCGCTCGAGTGTCTGGCCGTCACCAAACACCACACCCAGGTTCTCGGCCAACTGCTGGAGTTCCTCGTTCTCGCTTCCGTCCAGCAACGTGCCGACAGTCTGCCAGTTGTGCGGTTGTGGCGCTTTTCGCCACCCGACGAGAGCCTGCTGTAGTCCTGTCAGAATGTCCCGGATGTAGTCGGCTTGCTGCCTGCGCTGGGAAATGCTGGCCAGCAGAGCGTTGACCGGAGCGGGCGCTGTTTCGATTTGTTCGGTCAATCGCCGCGCAATGAATGTCCGCAATTTGGGAATGGAAGTTGTCTGCGCCAACAAGACGGCTTGGGACGGTTCAGACAGTACGGCCGATTCGATTCCATACCAGAGCATCAACGGCTGGACTTGATCGTCGGCGTCTTCCGAGTGAGATCCCAAAGCGTTGGCCAGGTCCCACCGATCGGCCACCGGCAGTCGCTGCAGACTGGACGCGAGATACAAACGGACCAGTCCCGAGCTTTCGCCCGCGGCCCGCTTTGCCAACTGCGGGGCGTAATCCCCGGGCAACTCTTCCCCGTTTGCAAGCAGTCGAAGGGTCCACAGCCGGACATGCTCATCCGAATCGTCCAACTGCGACAGCAGCCAAGCATCATCCACCGCATCCATCGACGTCAGGCACCAGAGCGCCCGCAAGCGGTGCGTATCGGTCTTGGACGCTTCAAACATGGCGAGCAGTGCCCGGACGGCCGGGCTGTCGAGATCGTATGCCGCGGGGTCAGCGACAGCCCCGGCCTGAAGCGATCGGCGGGCATTGCGGACAAACCATTCGTTTTGGTGCGTCTGTAACGCGATCAGTTGTGCATCCGACAACTGTGAGAGATCCTTCGCAGCCGGCTGCTGCGGTTTGCCAAAGGTAATCTTGTAAATGCGGCCCGTCTCCCTGTGGACACCGTCGGTTTCGTGACATTCCCCAATGTCGGACCAGTCCGCGAGGTACACTCCGCCGTCCGGACCATAGATCAATTCGATTCCGCGAAACCAGGGATCGTCCGTGAACAGAAAGTCGGGCCCATGCTTCGCGACAAAGCCAGATCCTTGACGTTCGATAAGATCATTATTCAGCCGCAGTCCATGCAGATTGACGGTGAACAACGTCCCGCGGTAGCGCTCGGGCCAGTTGTCGCCCAGGTAACACATCAGGCCACAGTGTGCGTGCCCTCCGCCGGCCTGCAGCGTCGTATCGGTGACTTCGTTACGCGATTCGTGCCAGGCCTGACCGGTGTCCCAATGGAAATGGTCGGCCGTCTGTTCGATCAGTTCGTACGTGTGGGGATTGGCGTCGGCACCGTACATCCGCCGGAAGTGCGCCCCCGGCACGACATGCCACAGATGGCCGATGACCGTGTTCGAAAAGAACATCTCCCCCTTTTCATTGTAATCGAAACCCCACGGATTGGTCGTCCCCGTGGCGACCACTTGCAGGGACTTGCGTGTCGGATGATACCGCCAGATGCCGCACGTAATCGGGACGCGTGCCGAGTCCGGACTATCCGGGAGACCAACCAGCGATGTGCTGAGGATTCCATGCCGACCATACAACCAGCCGTCCGGTCCCCACTTCAGACCATTGGCAATGTTGTGCCGCGCTTCGAGGGAGGCGAAACCCGTCAGAACAATTTCCGGCGGGCCGTCCAGCACATCGTCATGATTGCGGTCCGGCAAAAACAGCAGATGAGGGGGACAGAGCGCCCAGACACCGTCGAATCCGACTTCGACACTCGTCAACCGTTCGGCCTGGTCCCAGAAGACCGTCCTCCGATCGGACGTTCCGTCGCCGTCGCTGTCTTCCAGAATGACGATCCGGTCCCGCAGCCGATCATCAAAGCGAATTGGTTGTTCGGCGTAGGTGTAATTCTCGGCCACCCACAGACGGCCCCGTTCATCGGAGGTGAAACCGATCGGCTGGCGAACGTCCGGTTCGCCAGCAACCAAAGTCACATGAAACACTTCCGGCAGGCAAATCGAAGCAACTGCCTCGGCCGGCGAAGTCACTCCGTCCGGTGTCTTCTGCGTGTTGAACACCTCGGGAAATCCCGGGTCGGCTGCGTGAACCTGCTGCGTCACGGCCAGCAACGAGACAAACCACGACAAGAATCTCAGCCGGAGTACGGCCCCAAAAGTCCGGCGAGCGGAAATCTGCGACATTGCTATCCTTCGGTCGGATCGAAAGGCTGGTCGGATCGGAAGTATTTCTTCTGCGGTGAATGTTCCCGGCAGGTCCGTTGCTGCACACGATGACGGTTTTATGCGATGACATCGCGCAGCACGCGGCCGTGCACGTCCGTCAGACGATACTGGCGTCCCTGGTACTTGAATGTCAACCGCTCGTGATCCATCCCCAGCAGATGCAGAATCGTCGCGTTGACGTCGTGCACATGGGTTGGATTTTCGACAGCCTGATAGCCCAGGTCGTCCGTTCGGCCGTAGGACATGCCCCCCTTGACTCCGCCCCCTGCCATCCACACGGTGTAGGCTTCTTTGTGATGGTCGCGGCCAGCACGATTTTTCTCGCCCGCGCTATTCGTTCCCTGTGCCATCGGCGTACGACCAAATTCCGCCGACCAGACGACCAACGTCTCGTCGAGCAGACCCCGCTGTTTGAGATCCGCAATCAGTGCGGCCAGCGGCTGATCGACATCTTTGGCTTTTCGGGGCAGGTTCCGGAAGACATTGCCATGATGATCCCAGTCGGCATCGAACAACTGCACAAAGCGGACACCCCGTTCGACAAGACGCCGGGCCAGCAGACAATTGTTGGCAAAGCTGGTCTGGCCTGGTTTCGTGCCGTACAGCTCGTGAATGTGTTTTGGCTCGGCCGAGATATCCATCAACTCGGGGACGGACGTCTGCATTCGATAGGCCAACTCGTATTGAGCAATCCGGGTGGCAATCTCCGGGTCGGCCACGTCAGCCAGTTGAACCCGGTTCAGTGCGTTCACCGTGTCGACCACTTTCCGGCGTTCCTGCTGCGAGAGTCCCGTCGGATTCGACAGGAACAGTACGGGATCACCCTGGCTGCGGAACTCGACACCCTGATGCACTGTCGGCAGAAAACCACTCCCCCAGGCACTGTTGCCCGCCCCCAGCACCGGACCTGAGATGAGGACGACAAACGCGGGGAGATTCTCACTCTCTG
>CALJUK010000147.1 GCA_937975745.1 uncultured Planctomycetaceae bacterium
GGTTCCAACTGCCGGTCGTCGTGACCGGTTTTGAACCGCTGGACCTGCTGGAAGGAATTCTGGCCGCCGTGACACAACTGGAGTCGGGCCGGTCGTGCGTCGAGAATTGCTACAGCCGCAGTGTCCGGAGCGAGGGAAATCTCATCGCGCAGGATATCGTTCGCGAGATGTACGAAGTCTGCGATCGGCCGTGGCGTGGTTTCGGGACGGTTCCGCAGGGAGGCCTGCAACTTCGGGACGAGTGGAGCCAATTCGATGCCGCGAAGCGATTCAACATGAACCTGAGCCTGCCCGTCATCGACGATGCGCGTTGTCGCAGCGCGGATGTCCTGGCGGGCCGAATCAAGCCGACCGCCTGCGAGGAATTTGACCGCGACTGCACACCGGACCGCCCGCTGGGAGCTCCCATGGTTTCTTCCGAAGGTGCTTGTGCAGCGTACTACCGTTATCGCAATCCGCAACAGGTGACATCCGGTGGATAACGATCAGCCAAGATCACGGCAGCTTCACTGTCCCGTCGCCATCGAACCGGATGGGCCACGGATCATGCTGGCCCACGGTGAGGGGGGACGGCTGACGCGCAGGCTAATCCGCGAACGAATTCTGTCGGCATTCGGAAACGATATTCTCGAATCAATGGACGATGCGGCACGACTTCCTGCCATGAACGGACAGCTGGCGATGACGACGGATAGCTTTGTCGTCTCACCACTGTTTTTTCCCGGCGGCGACATTGGCTCGCTGGCTGTTTATGGCACGGTGAATGACCTGGCCGTCAGCGGAGCGAGGCCGCTGTATCTGACGGTCTCGCTGATTCTCGAAGAAGGTCTGCCGATCGTCGTTCTGGATCGCGTCCTTCACAGTCTGGCGGCCGCTGCGCGGCGTACGGATATCCGCATCGTCGCCGGCGACACCAAGGTCGTTCCACGCGGCGTCGCCGATGGTCTGTTCATCAATACGACGGGAGTCGGACAACTTCTTGAAACGCCACCACCCGGCCCGACTGCGCTTCAGGCGGAGGACGAACTGATCGTGACCGGTTCCATTGGCCGACATGGGATGGCCGTCCTCTGTGCTCGTGAAGAACTGCTGCTGCAATCCAGCCTGCAGAGCGATTGCGGACCACTCTGGGAACCCGCTTCGCTACTGATGGATCGCTTGGGAACACGCCTGCGCTGCATGCGTGACGCGACTCGGGGTGGCGTTGCCGCCGTGCTGCAGGAATGGGCTGAGTCGAGCCAACTGACATTGGAGATCGAAGAAACCCGCCTCCCCGTTTCACCCGAAGTCCGTGGCGCGTGCGAGTTGCTGGGCCTCGATCCGGTCCATGTCGCGAACGAGGGGACGATGGTTGTCGCGGTCGAACGAGATGCACTCGGCGACGCCTTGTCAGTTCTGCATTCGCATCCGCAGACATGCGACGCTGTGCGGATCGGACGGGGGACCGAACGAAAACTCGCGGCCGTCGTCATTCAGCGAGGACTGGGCAGCCCGCAGCCACTCGATGATCCGTTGGGAGCCCCCCTGCCGCGGATCTGCTGACAAGTGTCGGAATTCGACGATCGCAATTCACACCAGAATGTCCGTGAGGACACGAGCCCCTTCCACGCCGCTTAACCGGGCATCGAGTCCCTGAAATTTGACACTGAAGGCGTCGTGCTGAATTCCCAGTTGATGCAACATTGTGGCGTGCATGTCGTGCACTGTGCAGACATTCTCGACCGCCGCATAGCCGAGTTCGTCCGAAGCGCCGTAAACCATCCCGCCTCGAATCCCTGCGCCACACATCCAGACCGACATGGCCTTGTTGTGGTGGTCGCGGCCACTTCCCCCTTGAGACATTGGCGTGCGGCCGAATTCACCAGCCCAGACGAGCAACGTTTCATCGAGCATGCCCCGTCGCTTCAAGTCCGTAATGAGCGCCATGCACGCGCGATCGATCTCCAGGGCCTTTTGCGTCACGCCCTGTTTGACGCCTCCGTGGTGATCCCAATCTTTGTGATACAGCTGAATGAATCGGACTCCGCGTTCGGCCAACCGCCGCGACAGCAGGCAATTGGACGCGAACGAACCGTCACCCGGCTGGCAGCCGTACAATTCGAGTGTTTCCTGCGTCTCGTTGCGGACGTCCATCAACTCGGGGACGCTCGCCTGCATCTGGAAGGCCATTTCGTACTGCGTAATTCGGGTCGCAATCTCCGGATCGGGCAGCAGTGCATTCTGCTGTTGGTTAAGCAACGTAATGGCCGCCACATCTGCGGCCTGCTGATCGACAGAGACGCCCGGCGGACTGGTGAGATACAAAACGGGATCGCCCTGCGCGCGGAGCTGGACCCCTTGGTACTTACTCGGGAGGAATCCACTGCTCCATTGGCGGGCGGCGATCGGCTGGTTCTGCCCCCCTTGGCCGAGTGACGTCAACACGACAAAGCCGGGAAGATCGTCCGCTTCGCTCCCGAGACCGTATGTGACCCAGGCCCCCATGCTGGGCCGGCCGGCAATTTGCGACCCCGTATTCATAAACATATGAGCGGGGTCGTGATTGATCGCCTCGGTCGTCATCGACCGAATCAGACAGACTTCGTCGATCACCGATCCAAAGTGAGGGAACAACTCGCAAATCTCAGTCCCATGACTGCCGAACTTGGCGAAGGGAAGTTGCGGCCCGAAGCACTTCAATTCTTTTCCCTGCAGCTGGGCCAGTTGTTGCCCCTTCGTGAGGCTCTCGGGCATTGGCTGGCCGTCCAACTCGCGCAGCTTTGGCTTAGGGTCGAACGTCTCCAGGTGCGACGGCCCGCCGGCCATCGTCAGCCAGATCACACGTTTCGCCTTTTGTGGCAAGGGAAGCGTCTTCAGTGCGCCCGCAGTGGCCGCGGACGAAAGTGACGGTTCGAGCAACGACCCGAGTGCAACGGCACCCAGCCCCTGCGCTGATTGTCCCAGAAAGACTCGTCGTGTTGCGTCATCGTATGGCATTGTTCGCATTGCCGTTCTTTCTCTGTCAGCTCCGCCATCAGGCAAGGATGTCGTGCAGAACGCGTGCCGCTTCGACACCTGTCAGCTTGGCGTCCAATCCTTGAAACTTCACGCTGAAGGCATCGTGCCGAATGCCCAGCAAGTGCAGCATGGTCGCGTGCAAGTCATGCACCGTGCAGACATTTTCGACCGCCGCGTATCCCAGATCGTCGGTCGCCCCGTAGACCATTCCACCGCGCACGCCGGCACCGGCGAGCCACATCGACATCGATTTATTGTGATGATCGCGTCCGATTGGCCCCTTGTTTCCCTGGGACATCGGGGTTCGGCCGAACTCGCCGGACCAGACGATCAACGTCTCGTCGAACATGCCCAACTCTTTCAGATCGGAAATCAGAGCGGCGGACGCCTGATCGACTTCCCGGGCACGCAACGGCAGTTCCTCGCGGGGCAGAATATGATGGTCCCAATCGCGATGATACAGCTGGATGAACCGAACGCCCCGCTGCGCCAGCCGGCGAGCCAGCAGGCAATTCGACGCAAACGACCCGTCCCCCGGCTGGCAACCATAACGGGCAATCGTCCGGGCGTCTTCTCCGGACGCATCCATCAGATCCGGTACGCTGGACTGCATCTGGACTGCCATCTCGTACGGAGCACTCCGAGTGGC
>CALJUK010000148.1 GCA_937975745.1 uncultured Planctomycetaceae bacterium
TCCAGAATCGGCCGGAAGCGCGATCTGTACGTCGAGCTTTTCCAGCGGACGACCATTGATCTGCAATTCCGCAGGCTGTCCGTTCGGCAAGTTACGACCAAACACAGTGAAGCTCTGCGTGGTGCCTGCCTGTCCCACTGGAGGAAAGACGAAATCGACATAGGGCCCAGTCTGCAGGTTCAGCCGATACAGATACTCGTTACCGCCCCGGTACGTTTCATCGAAGACACGCAACGTGTAGTTACCGTCGACAGGCGGAACGAAGTCGATGACCGGATCAACACGGCGAATCTCGCGGCGATAGGCAATCCGCCGACCGTTGGGATCGTACAATTCCAGTCCGGGTTCCATCTTCGAGTCGAGAATGCGTGCCTGGCAGTAAATCAGCAGACGCTGGCCGGTCTTGGCAGCGAAGCGGTAGTAATCAACGTCGGCCGTACCATTGGAACGCCCATTGACCACCGTCCCGATCGGCACTTCCATGGCCTGTTCGAAGGTATTGTTGGCATCGTTCTCGGCCACTTCAGGGCTCGTGCCGACAACGAACGTCCGAGGATTACTAAGGCCGAAGTATCCCGCAGCGCGGACGTCGTACAGTCCCGGGGGAACGTCGGCAGCAATCGTCACGGTAAACTGATTGGGAATTGGTTCTGGTTTGCCGTTCACATCCCGTGTCTTGGGGACAGCGGTGATGCCGGCGTGGCTGAAACGCAATTCGCTGATGTCTTCCAGGTCGGTCCCGGCAAGAACCACAAAGTCGACGCTCGTTCCTGCCTGACCGCCGCCCGGTGAGATTGCCGTCAGCAATGTCTGTGGCAACTGGGCCGAAGCCGTTCCCGGCAACCACGACAGAAGCAACGCACACACCGCAACAAGAGAAGCCGATGCCGTACTCGGCCTGGAGACGATGCTCAACATGAAAGAACCTTTCCTCTGGATTTGTAACGCCGCCCGAGAGCAAGTCCCTTGCGACCGTCACTCCTCCGAGTCTTGACTACCGATTCTAGTGTAACAATCCGGGTGGCATATCCACTGCTGTGCGACCACGAGACCGAATCTGGTCCCCCGTCAGCCACCGTGTCGTATTCTTCCCGTGATTCCCAGCGGCCGCATTGCGGCAGGATCATTGTTATCGAAATTCCCGTACGCAGCGTTTCCGGATTTAAATGAAACGAGTTTCGGGCGAGGCAGGCGGCAGCTCGGAAAGTGCCATGTCAGGCGTTGGATTTCGCGTTGAACTCGAAACTGCGCGGTTCATTGGCCGCAGGGCTTCGCTTCGACGAGAGAACAAGCGACCGACGCAACACACTTCTGGCAGTTAACAGGAAGGCAGGAATTGCGTCGGCCAAACCTCAGCCGCGCAAGAAGGCACGATGCTTCGCATCCGAACGCTCTACCGATCACCCCACCCTTGGAACGACCGGCGTTTCATTTCGGACGGGACAGAAAGCAGCCGTCGCGCTGCAACTCTCCTCTAGACTCAGCATCCCTGCGACCGTTGCCCACTGAGTACCGGCAACCGGCAGATGACCGCCCGGTTCCACCGAACGCCCCTTCAATCAAGCCAGCCGGCCTGCGATTCACCTCCGGAGAGAGAATCGGCGGTGTGCAACCGGCCAACACTGTTCCCATAGCCCGATTGATGGGCTCCTTAACGGAAGGCTGTCTCCCACGACAGACCAACCGTTTGCATCCCGAAATCCCTTCGATCACACGTCAGTTCTGCAACCAAGACTAGAACCTGTGCCAAAACCGGCTGGGAGCGAGTCTACGGCCAGCATTCACAGCACGAAAGCGAAGCACACAGAGGTTTTGGAACCGCTTCCAGTGCCTTGTCAGGCCTTAAAACTTCGGGTTCGATCGTTTGGCCCGCGCCTCGTTGGCCGCTCCATTCTCGTTTCTCGACCCGAATCTTAAGGATTGACACAACACTAGTGATTAAACAGAAACTCCTTGGTATTCACCAGAGCCCACACAATGTCTTCGTAGGCGACTTGCGGTTTCTCGGCATTGGCTTCGATATGCGCCTTGGCCACCTTCAGCTCGTCGGCATCGGGCTCGCGCGAGTAAACCCAGCGATACAGCTCTTTCACCTTGTCTTCGACTGACCGCTCTTGGTCCTTCGCGAGCAATGCAGCACGGCCGGAACCGTTGCTAATCTTCTGCTGCACTTCGGAACTGTTGAGGAGGTGCAGACTTTGTGCCAAGTTGGCCTCCTGCGAGCGCTCACACTCGCAAGCGGTATCGCCAGCGGGCTGACCGAACACCTTCAGGAAGTACGGACTGTTGCTGCTGTCTGTGATCTGGACGGCACGGGTTCCGGCGGGGAGACCTGACAGGCCAGGTGTCGTCCCGGTGACCGTGTGGAACGCGTCATACAAAACCTCAGCCGTCAGCCGTTTCGGGTAGTACCGGGAGAAGTTCTGCTTGTCTCGCACATTGTACGCGTTCGGCAAGGCACTCAATTGGTAAGTGCTAGACTGCGTGATCGTCCGGACCAGGTCCTTCAGGTCAAATCCACTTTCAATGAAGCGCTTCGCCAGGCCGTCGAGCAATTCTGGATTGGTCGGCGGATTGGTTTCCCGCATGTCGTCCTCGGCCTCGACAATTCCGCGGCCGAAGAAGTGCTTCCAGTACCGGTTCACCAACGCCTTGGCGAAGAACGGATTCTGCGGATCGGACATCCAGTCGGCCAACGCCACGCGCGGGTCGTCTTCGGCGGCGATTTCCAGCGGCTCGCCTCCCAGCCCCTGTGGTGCCAAGTCTTCTCCAGAGCGAGGATTCCGCGAACGCGCCAAACCAATGTTGTGGAAGATCCGATAGTCGCGGCGGTTTGTCTGCGAGCTGCTGGCCAGGTTCTTCTTCGACAGGCGAGAGAAGAATGCCGTGAACCCGTAGTAGTCGTCCTGACTCCAGCGTTCGAACGGATGGTGGTGGCAGCGGGCACACTGAATTCGCAGCCCCAGGAAGAGCTGGGCAGTGTCTTCCACCTGCTCGTTCGATTCGTCCACTTCTCGATACCAAGTGACCGGTGGACTTAATTCTGCGTCGCCGGAAGCCGTAACAATCTCCCGCACGAACTGATCGTAAGGCTTATTCTCGTACAGGCTGGACCAGATCCAGCGGTGGAACGCATAGGTATTCGACAGGTCGTCGTTTCGCTGGTACTTGTTGCGGAGCACCATGTTCCATTTGTTAGCGAAGTAGTCGGCATACTCGGTTGAATCGACCAATCGGTCGACCAACTTATCCCGCTTATTCGGGTCAGAATCGGCCAGAAATTCGACAACCTCCTGCTCGGTCGGCAGCACACCGGTGAGGTCAATCCGGACACGACGCAGGAATGTGGCATCGTCCGACAGAGGCGACGGCGGGATCCCCAAGGTTGTCAACTTACTGAAGACGGCTTCGTCAATGAAGTTCTTCTCGGGCGGCAGTGTGGGGATATCGGCACCCAGCGGAACTGTCGCTCGGAATGTCGCAACCTGCCCCTGATACCGAGCCATGACGGCAACTTCGCCGGCCAGGTCGAGCGTCCGAACCAGTCCGGTCTCGTTCGTTTCGGCCGTTTACGGATCATTGGCCTCGTAAGGGGACATCCGGGTGACATCTTGGGATTTGGCAT
>CALJUK010000149.1 GCA_937975745.1 uncultured Planctomycetaceae bacterium
TCCTGTGAATGCTGGCCGAAGACTCGCCACCAACCGGTTTTGAAACTGGTTCTAGCACGACCTGTCTGATCTAAATCGAAGCACGCATGGCCGGACTGTTTGGCTGTGCGTGTTTTTTTGTTGCGGAAAGCCGCTGCGGAATCAGGTGGACGGGCGTGCTTCGGACATGTTAGGCTAGATGGCGTCGTATTCCACGGATTACGGGGATGCGTCCGGGACGTTCTGCCCCGGGGATTTTACTCACACGTTTTGCAGTTGAGATAAAGGAGAGGACCATGATTCGATGCAAGCGGCATCGCGGCTTCACGCTCATTGAGTTGCTGGTAGTCATCGCGATCATCGCGATCCTGATCGCATTGTTGCTGCCAGCGGTCCAGCAGGCTCGGGAGGCAGCCCGCCGGTCGCAATGCAAAAATAACATGAAGCAGCAGGGCCTGGCGGTCCACAATTATCACGACGTGTATCGGAAGTTTCCGATTGGCGCGCGAACACCGATGACGTATTCGACCAGTTGGCGGTTCGCGTTGCTCCCCTTTTTGGACCAGGCAGCCGTGTTCAACCTGGCGAATTCATCAGGAGGGACCAATCTGAACTTCTACCCCATCGGCAACACCGCAGTAAACCAGCCCTCGGATTACAGTGCCGAGGCCCAGAAGATGCTGAATTTGGTACTCGATGTCTACAGCTGCCCCTCATCGGCCGCTCCTGAGCTCTATTTCTACAGTTCGAACTTTGCGGCCACACCGACGCAGATGATTCAGTACGTGGGGGTCATGGGGGCCTACCCGGATCCGCTTTCGCGATCGAACGTGACGTATGGTACACAGTATGGAGCGTACGCTGCGAGCAACGGCTGTCTACTCCTCAATGAGTGTAAGGCGATCCGCGACGTGACCGATGGCACGTCGAACACCGTGATCATTGGCGAACAGTCGGGCAATCCCAGTAATCCGCCACTGGCCAACTACCACTGTGGCTGGTGCGGTTCGAGTAGCAGCGGAACGGTTGGAGACTGGGCGGCCGGAACTGCAGGGCTGCACAAATACGGTTCCGGCCTCACCGCCGTGTACCACAATCCCAATCCCACCTCGATGGGGGCTGAGGCGAATGCCGCATGGGACTTCAACACACCCCTGTCGTCCTACCACGAAGGGGGTGCCCACGTGCTGCTGGCCGACGGTTCGGTCCACTTCCTGTCAGAGAATGTTGACCACAATCTCCTGCTGCAGTTGTGTACCCGTGATGATGGGGGAGTCCTGGGCGAATGGTAAGACAATCTGTTCTCTTGATTGGTTTGATGGCGACCGCAACGGTGGCCTTCGGTCTATCGCTCGGCTGTGCCGGTGGCGAATCCCGGCCGAGTGTTGAACTCGAAGGTGTTGTGACGCTTGATGGCGAGCCACTTCCCGCTGGCAGCATCCAGTTCACGTCGACCAAGACTGGCGAGGCCGCCTACACCAACCTGGATGCCGGCGGTCACTATCAGATCGAGTTCCCGCAAGCCGACATTGGCTCGGAATACGAAGTGACTGTCGGGCCCCCGCAGGACGCCGATCTCGATGCCACGGCCATTGTGGAAAATCCGCCGGAGCAGGTGGCGGATCTGGTGCCCATGAAGTACCGCGACCGAACAACCAGCGGGCTGTCCGTCGTCATCGAAACCGAAGGGAAAAATACTTTCGACTTTGACCTGACTTCGAAGTAGCACGACCGCATCCGACCATGATCGGATACGGTCGCCTTGCTACCGTGTTGATGTCGACTTCAGCAATCAGGGCTGGAGATCGAAGTCGGCCGTATTCGAGCCCTTTTGGACCGTCACCGTTAAATCGGTTGTCCGCTCACTCCGATATTTCTGCGGAATGTCGATCGGGGGGGCGCTGGCTTGGGGAGGTCCATCCTCAGGCCGCGGATCGGGGCCTGGCGCAATGCCAATACTGACGACATAGTCTCCCACCTCCACCGGGTCCGGGATCGCATATCGTCCGTCTTCCCCCAAGGGGGCACTGGCGCCAATGCCTCGTTCTGGAGCGGTCAGGTAGACCATGCCTTCTGTCACGGGCTGGCCCTCCAGGGTAATGCGGCCGGCGACTCGGCCTGTTTCGACAGTACTCCCGCCGCTACAACCCAGCGATATCAGCAGCAGCAGGGTCACCACACCTTGAACGAGGGGACGGAGAGGGTTTTGCTTCAGACGTACCAACAGCATGGGCATCGGCGATGACTTTCTGGCTGACAAAGACCTTGCTGACAAGGATGCTTGGGACAACGTTTCGCATTTGTGCGGACAGGCGGCTCGAGAGCGTGTTGCGATTAGGAGTTGCGGCTTCTGGCGGCGCAACCTGCCTGAACTACAGACCCTTCCGCGTCCAAACGCCGCCACAGTCGAGAGCAATGCGGGCTAGAATTCGCCCAGTGTCTGCCCATCGTTCCGCACCGAGAGTTGACGGAGTGTCAGGAAGTCGATGTTCTCCGACAGGAAGCGAACGGCCCCATCCGCCAGCAAGCCGTGGGTTCCACCCGTATGGAACGAGTTGATAATCGTATTGCCGTGGTAAACGCCGGCACCAACGGAATAGGTCTTGGTATTGATCGAAAAGCGAACAGCCGTCGTCCCACTGCCGAATGGCAGCTCGGTTGAAACAAAGTCCGGGGCCAACTTGGTCTGGGTAAACCCGGACCACCCGCCGTGGTAGGCGGCCCGCCGATCGACGCCACCCACCGATCCGGACTGCTCGGCCACGATCATCGTATTGGAGGTGCCGTCGGTCACGTCGCGGATTCTCATGACTTGGTTGGGGACCAACAGCCCGTTGTTGCACCACGTTCCATAGCCGGTGTCCTCCGAACAAACGCCCGTCCGTCCGGCCGGATCGGGTGTGGCGCCGCTGATGCCGACGTAGTCGTGCACCATGAGCTTGTCGTAATTGCAACCGACGTCGGCTGTGGCGCTGAGTGGGCTGGAAGGGCACTTGAAGACGGGCAGGACCAGTCCGGCGAGGATCTTGTTCTCTTTATTGCTATAGACGACTCCGTAGGTGCTGGTGGAAGCACACGCCGAATAAAACACGTCAGAAAAGTTGAGCGTGTTGTACAGAGGGGCCTGATCGAGGAAGGGGAGTACGCCAATTCGCCAGTTCGGTGAGGACTTCGAATAACGCTGCCCGATGGGGAATGTCCGGGCCGTGTCGTGGTAGTTATGCAATGCCAGGCCCAACTGCTTCAGGTTGTTCTTGCATTGTGAACGGCGGGCCGCCTCGCGGGCCTGCTGGACAGCCGGCAGCAGCAGGGCGATCAGAATGGCGATGATCGCGATGACCACCAGTAACTCGATTAACGTGAAGCCGGCTCGTTGACGTTTCATGGCACGCTCCTGGGGAATTGAATCCCGAACGAAATAGTGAAAAAACTCTCTCGTGATGACACTCGGGCAACACCATCGAGACTTCTCTGGAGTGGTTGTCGGCCGCTTCCAGTGTCGAGTTGAATTGCATCGCGTAAACAAATACCGCCAAGTGGCGAATCGAATGATTCCGATTGTAACAACGCACCCCCCCCACGAACCACAGGGAAGTGTTTCAATCTCGCTTTGATGTGGGAATTTGTTCCGATGTGATCCTCTGTTGATAGCCTTCTGGTCAAATGGTCACTTCGTTCTTGCAGCACGACACGCGCCACGAAGGACGACACAATCGGGAGCTAATCTCGGACACGATCGTCCAGAATGCGGCTGGTTATTTTTCTTTCGTGGTGGCATCCGTCGCCGGCTGGCGGCGTTGTTGCAGCAGCCATTCATACAGTTCGGGGTTGGCGTACGTTGCCGACCAGGAATTGTGCCCCGCATCGGGATAGACGGTCAGCTTCGCGTTCCCACCCCTCTTCGTGATGGCTGTGACCATTTCCTCGGACTTTTGCAGCGGAACCGCTTTGTCCATGGCTCCGTGGAAGGCCCAGACGGGAATTTTGGTGAAACGGTCGGCCCAGTACGTGTTTCCCCCGCCGCAAATCGGCGCGATGGCCGCCAGTCGATCCGGTGCATAGGCCGCCAAACTCCAGCTGCCAAAGCCCCCCATGCTTAAACCGGTGACGACGACGCGATCCGGGTCGACCTTGTAGTGGGCCGAGATGTGATCGATGAGGGCGACCAGTTCGATCGGTTCCCACCACCGTCCCTTCGGACATTGCGGCGAGGCAACAATGAAGGGGAAGTCTTTCCCTTCGGCAATCAACTTCGGTGGTCCCCAGATCTTGACCAGTTCCAGGTCGTCGCCCCGTTCGCCGGCACCATGCAGAAACAGCATCAACGGGAATGATTCTTTCTGTTCGTAGTCCTTCGGCAGGTAGAGCAAGTAGTTGAGTTTGACGGGAACCTTGACGTCCAACTGGGCCGCCTGTTGGCTGCCGGGCGGTTGTTCGGCAGAGGCCTCGTGGAACGAACAGCAGGTAATTCCCAGCACGAACAGCAGGTACGCGGCGTTTCTCACAAGTCAGTCTCCGGAGGCGAGTTCCTGGGAGTGTGGTGCTCTGTGCGCACGACACGGGATGGCTTTGCGAGTTTCCAGGACGGTCGGCCGTGATGCCGTCGTCGGAAAACACGCCCCCGAGTATACCGGACGCGTCGTCTCTCGTTAAA
>CALJUK010000150.1 GCA_937975745.1 uncultured Planctomycetaceae bacterium
GACGAACAACGGCTGACCCGCCGGAATGCCCGCTGCGGCGTTCCAGCCTTGGCGTTCGATCCGTTCCTTTTCGGCGGCCGTCACTTAGATGGCATGTTCTCGACAACAGCCACTGCAGTTGTGGCAGTTCCAATTTTGAAGTGTGGGGAGTTCGAGACTTAGGCCAGTCATTTTCCGCCCGCCGGATACCCGCCGATCAACACCACGTCCAGGCCTCATCGTAGTGGGGCGGTCGGGCTGGTCCAAGGCGGGAAGCCGAGAACCCTGTGGAGTAAATGGTGAAAACAAGAAAAGGCCACCTGTCCCAGGAATGGGACAGATGGCCTTGCGGTGAGACGCGTTATCTTAACTGATGGTGCGATCCGGATTGATCAACCCAATCGCATCACCGCGGCCGTTCGTCTTAGAGCTGTTCGAGGGCCGTGCCGTCAGCGGCAGTACCAAGCGAGTTGGCTTTGATCTCGCCCGTGTCCTTGCTATAGATCCAGCCGGCTTCGTTGCCGTTTGCATCGACATTGCTGGCACCGGCAGTCGTTCCAGAAACCGGACCGGTCACGATGGCAATACCGTTCTTGCCGTTGTAGGGGTTCTGCGGCACGCTGCCAATGATGTACGGACCATAGGGCTTGGTTCCGATGTCACCCACGACACCAACCAGGTCGGTCGACTTCAGCATCTGGTCCTCGAAAGTGGCGGTACCGGCACCGGGAAGTTCTCCATCGTGCTGGAACTTGTAGAGCTGAATCTGGCTCCGCAGCATTTGCAGATCCTGCACCAAGGCCGATTCTTTGGCGTCGGCGCTGGAAGCGGTCATCTGCGGCAGGACTGTGGCGGCGAGGATTCCCAGGATCACGACGACGATCAGAACTTCGACGAGCGTGAATCCATGGCGGTTGTTCTTGACGTTCTTCAACATTCATCTTCTCCCAGAGTTGGAATGGGTGGGGCCACCCGAATCCGATTGTTTACTTGTTGACCCACAAAATTGGTGACTTGACCATGTCCATCCCTGGGCCCGCAAACAGGCACAACACTGCGCCAGTTATGGCAGCGTTCCGTGCCTGTGGCTTACTCCCTGATAGCAGGTAACCCAATGTTGTCCTGCCGCAACAAAACTAGGTCAGCAAGTCACAATGTCAAATCGGACGCGGTTTGTGGGTGACATTCCTGGCTGCGGACTTCAAGCTGTGCGTGTTGTACCGCTTGTGTGGTTGGTCTGTGGCGGTTGTTCTGGCAGTGTGTTTACATCAAAAGTCAGGCCAAACGGTGTTTTTTGTGAACATCTGGTGCCATTGCGGACAGGCGTACGCCGTGTGGCAGCTTGGAATAATCGCCGCTACAGTCCGATGTACCGGGCGTACAAACTCCGGGCGCGGGCAATCTCGTCCGTCCCCTGGATAATGGCCCGACCGTCGCGAAAAATCGTCA
This sequence comes from uncultured Planctomycetaceae bacterium, assembly GCA_937975745.1. Taxonomy (GTDB): domain Bacteria; phylum Planctomycetota; class Planctomycetia; order Planctomycetales; family Planctomycetaceae; genus CALJUK01. Next base: position 1,429 of record CALJUK010000150.1, read on the forward strand.
GCTCGATGTCGGCGTCGTGCGGGATCAACCGGAGCAGGAAGCGGTTCTGGACGATCCGGCCGTCAGAAGCGAGTTTCCCTGCCAGCACATCCAGGTCGAGTGTGGCCGGTTCGCCCGGAGAGACCTGAACCGAGTTGCGGCCACATAGGATAGTGGAGCGCGCCCCCTGGTCTCCGCTCAGCCAGGCACGCTCGCCACCAATGCAGGCGGGACAGCGACCCTGGTCGCGAAGTTGACTCAGATCCATCGAACGCAGGGACGTATCCCACACATCCACCACGATCAACTCGGGGCGGACATCGGCCCGATGGCCGGAGAGAATTTTCAGTGCGGCGACGCATTCCAGCGAGGCGACCACGTTGACGGCCGGTGCAATCACGCCGGCGGTATCGCAGGTTTCGGTCATGGAGGCTTCCGGCGGTTTCTCGATCAGACACCGCAGACAGGCTGTTTCGCCCGGGAAGATGGCCATTGTCTGGCCATGACTTCCAATGCAGCCGCCGTAAATCCAAGGAGTTCCCGTTTCGAGCGAGGCATCGTTGATGAGGTAGCGGACTTCGAAGTTGTCCGTCCCGTCGATCACCAGATCGACACCGTCAAAAAATTGCAGCACGTTCGCCGGGTTGATGTCAGCGATGATCGGCTCGATCCGCACCTGACTGTTGATCGTGGCGAGCTTGTTCGCGGCGGCAACGGACTTCGGCAGACGCTCGGAAACATCCTGCTCGTCGAACAGCGTTTGCCGTTGCAGATTCGACAGGTCGACAAAGTCGCGATCGACAATCCGCACAAAACCAACACCGGCCCGCACCAGCGTTTCGGCGATGACCGTCCCCAGCGCACCGCAACCGCACAACAACACTCGGCTGTCTGCCAGTCGTGCCTGCCCTTCCTGTCCGATCCCGGTGAACAACATCTGCCGGCTGTAACGCGAAAGATCGGCTGTCATATCGGTTCACTTCGAAGACGGACTTCGCCTGGGGGGACGGACACGGCCAATGACGCTTTCAGCCATCGCCCAAAGTCGACTTGCGGCGGAGAATGTGATGGTAATGCTGAGCGAATCGGTGCGATTCGTCGCGGACATACTGCAGCAGACGCAGCCCGTATCCATGCCGACTCAAACGGCGGGGCTTGGGTTCACCGGGGACGTACACTTCTTCTTCCCGCTTGGCGAGTGAGATGGTAAACGGCGGAGGGTCGACACCGACAGCCCGCATGGCGGCCAAGGCGGCATTGAGCTGTCCCCGTCCACCGTCGATCAGCAGGATATCGGGGAATGGCTCGCCATCTTTCTTCAGGCGTCCGATACGTCGGCTGACCACTTCGCGAATGCTGCCGAAATCGTCGACGCCTTCGACCGAACGAATGCGATACCGCTTGTAACCATGTTTGAATGGAAGCCCGTCGATAAACTGCACCAAACTGGCGACGGTCTCGCCCCCCTGCAAATGGGCAATGTCGACACCTTCGATCCGGCGGGGGAGTTCCGGCAGTTTGAAGACCTGCTTCAGGCCGGCCAGACCTTTCTTGGGGTCGATGTAGAAGACTTCTGGCTGGGCGTGTTCTTCGAGGTTGCCCCGCAGGTCGAGACTGTCGAGCGCCTGGATTTCGTCCCGGATCCGGGCGGCTGTTTCGAACTTCAGTTCCTTCGAGGCGGTTTCCATATCCCGCTTCAGCGACTTCAAAAGCGCAGACTTATTCCCGTCCAGAAACATTCGCAGGCGTTTAATGTCTCGGCGGTATTCTTCGCGGGAAATTCGGAAGTTGCACGGTGCCGTACACTGATTGATGCTATGCAGCAGGCAGGGGCGAAACCACCGCCAGCGTTCGTCCCCCTCCTCGATGTCCAGAGCACAGGCCCGCAAGCGAAAGACCTTCTGCACAACCGCAATCGTCCCCCGCAGTTGTTTCGCGTTGGTGAACGGCCCGTACAACTTCACACCGCTGCTGGCCGGTTCCCGCGTGAATTCGACCCGGGGAAAGTCTTCCCGCATCGTGATCTGCAAATAGGGGAACGTCTTGTCGTCTTTGAGTTCCGAGTTAAACCGCGGCTGGATGTCTTTGACCAACCGGGCTTCGAGCAGAAGGGCATCAACTTCACCTTCCGTCTCGATGTAGTCGACATCGCGGATCTCGGTGACCAAATCGGCCGTCCGCCTGTCTTGTGCCGCCGCCTGGGTGAAGTAGCTGCTGACTCGGCTTTTCAGGTTGACCGCCTTACCAACATAAATGACGCGTCCCAGTTCGTCCTTCATCAGGTAGACACCGGCCGTTGTGGGAAAGGCGCGAACCTTCTCCCGGGGAGCGGGCGATTCCGGCGGCTCGTCAGTCGGGACGGTATGGGGCTGGTCGGTCGTGCGTCGATGGCGTGCGATGGCGCTTGTCGTGGACACTGCTGTTCGTGCAGGCGGCAGCTCGTTCAGCCCCTGACGCGGTTCTGTTCGAGCATCTGTCGGACGACTTCGCGGCGGTCGTTGGTCCGGGCAAATATTTCCAACTGCTGTTTGGAACCCGTATTATACGCAAGATTCACCACGGTCTGCAGTTCATCCACGCATTCGAGAGTTTCGGCAGCGGGGGTACAGATTTCGACCAGACGTTGTGTCCGTTCGGCAACCGAGAACTGCTGGTAGGTGTCGCTGTCGACCAGCCGGGCATCGGCTCCGTAACGCATCGCCCGCCATTTGTTCTGCTGCACCATCATGGGGTGGTAATCGGATTGGTAGGTGCCCTCGTCAATCTCCTGCGAAATGGTGTGAACCAGACACTGGACCAACGCGACCAAACCGATCACCTGATCGAGATTTGCCGGAATGTCGCAGACCCGGATTTCGACCGTGCCGAAGTTGTGGTGCGGCCGAATATCCCACCAGATCTCGCGAATCGTGTTGATAAAACCGGTGCCAACCAGGTGGTTGATCAGCCAGGTATACTCGCTCCAGTTGCGCATGCGATGGGGCAAGCCGGCTGTCGGCAGCCCTTCCATGATCTTCGAGCGGTTGGAATGCAGCCCGGTTGACCGTCCTTCCCAAAATGGACTATTGGCAGAGAGGGCCAGCAGCATCGGAGGGGTGTCGAGGGTCCGCTCGCAGGTGAGGACGGGCTTATGGCGCGAGTCGACACCGGCATGCACGTGCAGACCGAACGTCACCAATCGGCGTGCCACGTCTTGCATCAGCTCGACCAGTTCGTAATACCGGTCGTTGACGGTGATCTTCTGGTCTCGCCAGGAGGAAAACGGGTGCGAGCCAGCCCAGAGCAGCTGCAAGTTGTGACCGGCAGCAATTCCTTCGACAACACGCAGCTTGTGGAGCAGGTCGCGGCGGACATCGGCCGCGGTGCGGCAGACGCCGGTGTTGATCTCCAGATAGGACTGCATCAGCTCCGGCTTGACGTTTGCCTGCAGTTCTTCGGGAAGTTCTGCGCGAATCCGTTCGAACGAGTTCGACAGCTCCTGCGTGTCAGCGTCGACAAGTTGGAGTTCGATCTCGACACCCAGGCTGGGCGTCGCATTAGAAGTGAAGGGCAACGTCGGCATAGATCGGGACTCGAATGCGCCTATTTCGAGGTGTCAGCACTCCGTCGGTGCTGCCGGCTGACAATCATGGCAGCCTGCGCGAGAATCCGACAGCCCAATCCGAGGGCTCGCTCGTCGATATCGAAATCCGGAGAGTGCAAAAAGGCCGCGTCGCGTCCCGGAGAGGCACATCCCAGCCGTAGCATTGCACCAGGAACATGGGCCAGATACTCGGCAAAGTCTTCGCCCCCCATACTGGGACGATCGATCAGATGGACGTGCTTGCGTCCTAACACGTGCACGCTGGCTTCCTCTAACGCGGAAGTCACCCGAGAGTCGTTGACGACACCCGGCAGTGGACTGCGGAAGACCACCTGAATGCTGACCCCTGTTGCCCGACTGATGCCGTCAGCCACTTCGCGGATCCGCGAATGGAGCAGACTCCGGGCCGCGGGTTCGGTCGTTCGGAGAGAGCCGTTTAGTTCCGCCCGATCAGGAATGGCATTGGGCGCGTGTCCCGAAACAAACCGACCAACGGTGAAGACCGACGGACTCCGCGAGTCGACCGAACGGGGAAGCAGTTGATACAAGGCCGTCAACAGTTGAACCGCAGCAGCAATCGGATCGATTGCCTGATGAGGCCGGGCCGAATGACCACCGCGGCCGCAGACCAGGATGTCGACCTCGTCACAAAACGCCGTCAGAACACCGTAGCGGATGCCGACATCTCCCACCGTCCGTTCCGGATCCACATGCAGGGCGAGGATGGCGTCGACACCCTCCAGGACACCCTGCTCGATCATGCCGAGGGCCCCGCCGGACGTCTCTTCCGCAGGTTGAAACAGGAAACGCAATCGGGTCGGCGGAATGTCCCCGTTGTCCAGCGGTCGACCGGCCGAATCGCCAGCCGAATCGCTCCCTGCCGTCAACCGACCGGACGCCAAGGCCGCCCCCAGGACAATCGTTGTGTGGGCATCGTGGCCGCAGGCGTGCATCATTCCTGCACGCTGCGACTTGTACGGGACATCTTTGGCGTCATTGATGGGGAGTGCGTCAATGTCGGCGCGGATGGCGATCAGTGGGGAATCGGCCGTCGCATTTCCGACCGCCACGTCGACAGACAGTCCCGTCGGCTCGCCGTCAAAATTCAGCCGTCGTGGCTGCAAACCGACTTCTTCCAGCCGTTCCACCAGATAGGACGTGGTGGCCACTTCCTGACCGCTGAGTTCCGGATGAGAGTGCAGATGCCGCCGGACTCGGACGAGAGTTTCGTCGAGTCGCTGGATTTCGGTGTCGATTGCGGCTGACGGACGGGTGTTGCTCACGGGGAAGCTCGAATTCTGGCGAGTGTTGGAACGCCGAGAGTGGGACCGTCAAACGGGGGACGTTCTCAGCCACGCTGCCACAACCAGGTGGTCGCCCCCTTCAAGTTCTGAATGCATTCGACGGGCCAGCCTCCATTGTAGAGGTCGAGGAGAATGCGAGCCACCATGGTGAAGGTATCGTCGTGTGACTCCTGATCGAGGCCCGCGACGTGCCCGCTCAACAGGACGTTGTTCATTTTCAGCAGTGGGCTACTGGCCGGCAGAGGCTCGACTTCGAAGACGTCGAGACCCGCTCCGCCCAAATGACCATTCTGTAATGCCTCCACGAGGGCCGGCTCGTCAACCAGCGACCCACGTGCCGTGTTGATCAGGATGGCCCCCGACTTCATCTGTTGCAGCGTTTCCGCGTTAATCAGATGCGTTGTCTCGGGTGTGGCCGGCAGATGCAGCGAGACATAGTCCGACTGCGACAAGATGGTCGGCAGGTCGCACAGGGTCACGCCCCATTGCTCGACAAACTCTCGATTGGGATAGGGATCGTAAGCCAGAATTTTCATTCCCAAGCCATGAGCGCGGGTGGCGACGGCCCGACCGATCCGCCCCAGACCGAGGATTCCAATCGTCCGACCCATCACGCGTGGCGTGGCGACCCGCTTCCAGCGACATTCCCGTACCCGGATGTCCCGTTCGGGAAAGTCCCGGGAGACAGCCATCAACATGGCGATTGTATGCTCGGCCACCGAGTGGTGATTGACGCCCGGAGTTGTCGTCACCACAACCCCTGCATCGTCGCAGGCTGCCAGATCGATGGCATCAAAACCGACACCCGTCCTTCCGATGGCCCTGAGCTTGGGAAGGGATGTAATGACTTTTTCCGGATAAGGCTCGGCACCGGCAACAACCGCTTCGGCGTCGGCCAGAACTTCGATGACGTTCTCGATCTTCTTGTAGTCGCGATCTCGTGGAGCGACGCTGCATTCCCACCCAGCCTCTTCGAAGATCTTCCAATGCGGTCCCTCTTCCGCATTCAACGACATGCAAACCACTTTCGGCATGATTCGGCGCTCCACAGCTGGCTCAGATTCTTCCTGATCGAACAATGTCGCCATGCTGGCACGACCGGCCTGACTTCGCAAGCATACCGAGCCCAATTGGTCCTCTGACATCACTGCGACGACCAGCCGGACAATGTCACCGCCGGGGACGCAGGGGGATGTCACTCTGATGAGAAGACTCGCCACCAACCGATCTTGAAGCGGGTTCAACAAAAAAACCGGGGTCCCACGTGGAGACCCCGGCAAGAATGGAGAACCCTCTGCTGCAAATTTCAGGATGTCACGTCAGTTCCCCATTGTTGACAGCCGGAAGCTTCCCAGCTGAATTCCGAAGTACGAACCATTCCACGGAGAGTGTGAGCCGACACGGTACGGTACCGGCCGAACTTGATCCACCTGGCTGTCCAGATCGCAGACAGCGTCTTGCAGTGTTTGAACCATTCGCGACAACCGGGCAATGTCAGCCGGTCCAACAAAGTCGTGTCCCTGCACAACCAGTGGACCACCGCCGAAGACATACCCATTTCGGCCGCGATGCATCACGTTCTGCCGCACGGGAGGCCGCATCGGCCGCAACAGGCCGACGTCCCGCTCCAGCGAACTGGCCAACAGATGCATCTGCTGCATGTCCTGGTTGCGGTTCTGCCAGTCACGCATCCCCAATACGGGGCGGTCAATCTCGCGAGCCAGCCGTTGGATCTCGTCAGTGGACCGCAACATCCGGGAAATTCCCTGAGCCTGGCGAAAATCTCCCTTCAGTTCGCTTTCGATCTGCATCGCCAGGATCACGACCCGGTCCGCCTGGAGATGCAGCCCACGCATGCGATTCACATGGGCACATTGCGATCCGTGTGGGCCAGAGGCGGACACGGCCGAACTGGTCGCGGTTGTGGCAAGGGCGACCAACGCGACGGCGGCGAAACGAGTGGCTTGCATGACAATCTCCTACTCCAGGCGGTGGATTGTCGACGTGCGTTGTGGATGCGACGTTTCCGGCTGACGCGAGGGTAGAAAGGCACGGCTCGGGCCAAAAGGTCGCCTTCGAGGGGAGTCTGTTTGTAACTGGTTCCATAGTAATGTCTTGCGGAGTGCACTCCATCTTCGATCGAAGATGCCGAACGACTCAGGTGTGACGTCAATGTGATTTTGATCTGGGTCGTGTGTTGTCGTTTCGATTCGTTCTTGCCAGTCCCATGCAAGACACGACCCGTTGCGATACACTCACAACCGCATCGCTTGGTCCGACGGCCGAATCCCTCACCACGGTGGAAAGCAGTGAACCATGACGCGTGAAAGAGTCGAGT
>CALJUK010000151.1 GCA_937975745.1 uncultured Planctomycetaceae bacterium
GTGATTCCCGGCTGGCGAAACTTTATGCTGGGGATGCTTGTCCTGATCAGTCCGCGGCGGACCGTCGTTCGCGAATCGATGAAATACTTTCGCCCGCAGAAGCCGACCACCAAAAGCGATTCGTAGCGATTCCCGGTTCGACATGACCCGCGACCGATCGGCTCGCACGCTCGCTTCCGTTACGACTGGCCATACAGCCGGTTGACGATGTGCTCGATCTGTATTTCCCGGCGCTCGGCTGCTTTCCCGGTTTGCGTTTCCCGCTCGAGCGCAAGCTGATCCAATTCGGCCAGCAGTTCAGTGTCTGGAGCCGGCAGCGGGAACCGCCGCAACAATCCGCCGCTGATATCCAAGTTCACGCCGCGGCGTTTTGCCAGGCGGTCGAACCACTCGACGGCTCGGCGAGAATTGAGCAATCCTTGAACTGCCGGCAGAGTGTAGGGCGTTTCCCTGGACGGCAGGATCACGTTCACCGAGAACCCGGTGTAAAGCGGTTGCACGGCACGGGCGAATGTCGGCACCAGAGACATCTGCACGCCGAACAGCCTCGGCTCGGTAAAGATCCGCTCTTCTCGTGGCCAGTGCAGGTACCACCACGCGATACGGTTTTGTGCGACTTCGCGCCTTCGTTCGAGGATGGGGCGAAACCGCTCCAAATGGCGATGTACCTGTGGAAACCGTTCCAGCGATGGGGCAGTCTCACGCGTCAGGTACAGCAGCCATTGCGTCGGACTGTTCGGAACCGAGTATCGCTTGATGTCGGCCGCTTTGACGTAAGGCCGCAACAATTCACGCTCAGCGGGTGAGAACTCCAGTCGTTCAACTTCTTCCGGAGAAAGGACCAGGACGCCTTCACCGACACGGTATCGCTGATCGAACTGGCGATTGAGGCGGGTGGAGATGACGGCCGGATTCTCGGCAATTCCCTGGCGGACTTCGAAGTGTTCGTCCAGTCGAATATCGCTCAATCGGCCGATATCGCGGGCTGACGCGGGCCGTAGCACCAGTCGACCGTCCTGGTAGAGTTGATGGCTGGGAATCTCTCGCTGTTCGGCCTTTCTATCGGTCAGCCATGTGAGGCATTCGTCGGCAGTCGTTTCGTCCCGCGACTTGTCTGCCCGATGGTCGGCGGCGGCAGCGGCTTCAATTTTTCGTTTGAGCGGACTCAGATCGATTACCCGGCAGGGATGATTGGAATTCTCCTTCTGCAGCCAGATCAACATGTGGCGGCCCGATACGCCAGGAAATAGCTTCGCGTTGCCAAAGTCGACAATCTGCCGGAGCGTGGTCTCCTGCTGCAACCGCTCGATCAGCCGCACGGCCGAGTGGGCCGCTGTCCAATAGCCACTTACCAGAAACGTAAGGATTCCACCGGGTCGGAGCACATCGAGTCCGCGATGCAGAAAGAAATGCCAGAAGTCCATTCGTGGCTGACTCCACCGCTGACCGAGGGGAGAGTCGAGAACGATGTCAAACAGTCCCCGCGCATTCCGTTCCCGCAGATAGGGGGGATTGCCGACAACCAGATCGAAGCCACCGTCACGCGCTGCCTGGGGGAACGCGGCTGCGAAGTCGATCGGTGGGGCAGGGAACGGCATGACGAGAGCGCTGTCGGGTGTGCCGGTCTTGGAACGCCGTCGACGTGATC
>CALJUK010000152.1 GCA_937975745.1 uncultured Planctomycetaceae bacterium
CAGGAATCCCCAGCCGGCGGATGTGGTGTGTGGGCAATCCAGCCGTATTGGCTGCTTCGAGAACAGCCGATCCAAACCCGCCCACCAAAGTCGATTCTTCGACAGTGATGACGAAGCCAGTTTCTTCGATGCAGCGGAAGATGAGGTGCGTGTCCAGCGGACGGGCGAAGCGGGCGTTGACGACTCCCACATCGAAACCGTCGGCTCGCAGGCGGTTCATGGCTTCCACGCAACGGGGCAGGAGGGCTCCGAATGCGACGAACATTCCGTCCCGTCCCCACTCGATGATTTCGCCCCGGCCCATTGCAACCGGTACCGGTTCGCGGGGAATGGTGACAGCCGTTGTCTTGGGATAGCGGATGGACGTCGGGCCGTCCTGCTGCAAGGCAAAGTCGAGCATGAGACTCACATCTGCTTCGTCCCCGGGGGCCATGACTGTGATGTTGGGGAACGTCCGCATGTACGTGTTGTCAAAAACGCCGTGATGTGTCGGACCATCGGGACCGCACAGACCGGCTCGATCGAGGCAGAAGACGACCGGCAGATTCTGAAGGGACACTTCCTGGAAGACCTGGTCGAAGCTCCGCTGTAAGAACGTGCTGTAGATGTCGACAATCGGCCGAAGTCCCGACTTGGCCATTCCAGCAGCAAAGGCGACAGCATGTCCTTCGCAAATTCCCGTGTCGAAGAATCGGTCGGGGTACTCGTCCCGAATGCGGCCCAGCTTGTTGCCGGCGCACATTGCAGCGGTGAGAACCGCAACCCGCTGGTTGCCCGCCATTGCGTTGAAAATGGCCTCGCTGACGACGTCAGTGTACGCCTTGGATGACGCACCAGGCGTGACCGGCACGATCTCGCCGTCGTCGCTCCGCTTAAATGGTGCCGGAGTGTGGAACTTGACAGGATCCTCGCAGGCGGGCTGGAAGCCGTGCCCCTTTTCGGTGAGGACGTGGAGCAAAACAGGTCCCCGAACGTCCTTGACCATTTCGAGGTACTTCCGCAGCGAGGCAATGTCGTGTCCGTCGACTGGGCCGATGTAGCGGAAGCCCATCTCTTCGAACAGCATTCCGCCGTGCAGGAAGGCTTTCACACCTTCTTTGAACTGCGCGATCGCGTGTTCGACAGACTCGCCCACCATGGGGAGCTGGTTCAGTAGCCACGAGATATCCCGCTTCAGACCGTTGTAGAAGGGGGCCACTCGCGCCTTGTCGAGATAACTGGCCAGCCCACCGACGCGCGGACAAATCCCCATCTTGTTGTCGTTCAGGACGACCAGCATGTCCTTTCTCAGGCCGGCCGCGTTGTTCATCGCTTCGAAGACGATGCCCGAGGGGAGCGCTCCGTCACCGATCACAGCGACAGCCCGCCGTTTGTCGGGGCAGACCAGATCGTCTCCCGTTTTCAGGCCCAGGACGGTCGAGACACTCGACCCGGCGTGTCCTGTGGTAAACAGGTCGTAGGGACTCTCGATGGGATTCGGATACCCCATCAGGCCCCCTTTCTGGCGAATCGTGTCGAACTCCTGGTAGCGTCCCGTCAGCAACTTGTGCGGATAAATCTGGTGGCCGGTGTCCCAGATCAATCTGTCCTGCGAAAAGTCGAAGACCGTATGCAACGCGATGGCCAGTTCAACCACTCCCAGGTTGCTGGCAAAATGAGCGCTGCGATCCGACACCACTCCACAGAGCGCGTCCCGGATCTCGTCCGCCAATTGCTCCAACTGGCCGATCGAGAATGTCCGGAGTTCCTGGGGATTCCGCAGTCCCGGCAAAATAGAGGTTGTCATTTAGTGGTCTCTCTCCACAACAAAACGGGCCAACGCATCCAAGCGGTGTCCGCGCGGTCCGAACGGCATTACCGCCTGTCGGGCCGCTGCAACCAGGTCGAGCGCTTTTGCACGACTCGACTCCGCACCAATTAACGAAGGATAAGTAAGTTTTCCGTGGCCAGAGTCCTTTTGAACACTCTTCCCCATTTTCTCAGAAGTTCCGGTCACATCCAATAGATCATCCGCAATTTGGAACGCTAAACCAACAGCAGTTCCGTATTTTCGCAGCAGATCGAGCGTCTCCGCGTCAGCTCGCCCAATCAGCCCACCCATCACAAGGGCCGCCGACAGCAGCCGTCCGGTCTTACGCCGGTGAATGGCCTCCAATTCGTTGACGTTCTGCACGCCGGCGTTCTCGGCCTGCAGATCGGCCACCTGTCCCCCCACCATTCCGCAGGCACCGGCCGCTGAAGCCAATTCCCGGCTGCACTCGAGCGCAATCTCGGCCGGTCGAATGTCACGGGCGATCACTTCGAAGGCGAGCGTCAGGAGCCCATCGCCGGCCAGAACCGCCTGTCCTTCTCCAAATACGATGTGGTTGGTCGGGCGACCCCGCCGCAAGTCGTCGTCGTCCATGGCCGGCAGGTCGTCGTGAATCAGCGAATACGTGTGAATCATCTCGATGGCGGTGGCAGCCGGCATCGCGTCCGCCCGGTTGCCGCCGCACGCTTCGCAGGCCAGCAGAACCAGGATAGGCCGCAATCGCTTTCCACCGGCCAGCAGGCTGTAACTCATCGATTCCCGCAGCAGAGCAGGGCAGTCGGCGGGGAGACCTTCCATCGACTCGCGGAGCGCAGCTTCGATCTCGGCCTGGAGCGGCTGAAGAATGGACTGGATGGAATCTTCCGGGGCGCTCATCACGCTTCTCGCAGTTTCGTCGCAGCTGTCGTGGGGGGAT
>CALJUK010000153.1 GCA_937975745.1 uncultured Planctomycetaceae bacterium
TGGCCGGCATTTCCGAAACCGGTTGCCAGGCGAAACTGCTCATCCAGGCAGGCTTCGTCGAGGTCAACGGCGTGACGGAAACCCGCCGCCGCAAGCAACTTCGGCCGGGCGATGTGGTCTGCGTCGAGGGTGAAGACTACGTCGTGATCAGCGACGCGGACGACGACTGACACGCAGGCAACCATCCCCGGATGGGCATTCCCGTCGGAGGCCAGCTGAAAGCGTGGTCAGTCGTCGATTGCAAACTATCTCCACGTTCCGGGGAAAATCGCATATACTTCACACCTTGATCGCCGGTTGCCGACAGAACGGCCTCTGGCCAAGGATCGCACCGTCCCGCGGCGTCGATGCATCGCCCGCTGAAACCGGGGACGCCAGGAACTTCATCGTCGCTTGGAATCGTGTCGCTGGAATCACTGCCGCATCGGGAATCTGCGGATGCCATTGAAAACAGAATCGATCGAAGAACCCGATCTCAACCTGACGCCGATGATCGACATTGTCTTCCTGCTGATCATCTTCTTCATGGTCGGGACTCAATTTTCCGAAATGGAACGGCAGTACGATGTCAAACTGCCCACCGTCTCCGACGCGCAACCGCTGACCAGCCTGCCGGACGAGATTATCGTGAACATCCGCGAGGATGGCACCATCGTGGTGGACCAGAAGGATTTGACAATTGACGACCTGGAAGCCTTGTTGTTGGAGGCCAAGCGGCGGTACGCCGACCAGGCGGTACTGGTGCGGGGTGACGCCGACGGGCGCTACCAGCGTATCATGGAAGTCCTCGAAATCTGTCATCGGGCCAAAATCAGTCTCGTCTCGCTGGGGAACCGTTTGCAGGACAACCGATCGTCATGAGGGAATGGGCCTCAGATCAGATCGAGCAGTTGCTGGCGGGACAACAGGTCTCTACGGAGAAGCTCCTGTGGGCCATCCTGCTTAGTGCGATCTTCTTTGCGACGCTGCACCTGGTGACAATGCTGGTGACGAAGTGGGGCGACTCGAACGCGTCCCTCAAGTCGCTGATCTTCTCGATCATTGTTCACATCTCCGCCGCAATCGGCGTGGCCATGCTGCCGTACGAACTTTCCCCCCAGACAAAACTGGATCCACGGCCCGAACGGATGCAGATCCAGGAAATCAAGTTGGAGGGGGAAGAACGGGTCGAACACGATCTCGCGGGCAACACCCCCATTTGGGATCAGGTGGTTAAACCTTTGGAAAAAGATTTGGCCCGTAACGAGCGTTCGCCGCTGGAACTCGATCCGCTCAAAGCGCCCGAACGCGATCCGAAGGAAGATCCCAAAATCGAAGCCAATATTCCGGACCTGGCCATGCGGCCGGAACTTCCGACTGCCGCTCCCGAGTTGCAGGCGTCGGCAGACCCGGGTCCGAAGATTGAAGCGGTCGCCCCGTCCGAAATTGACGATCCGACAACAGAAGCCCGACCGGAATTCACTGTTCCCTCGACATCCACGACGCGGAGCCAACAGCAACGATCGGGTCTACAGAAAACGACTGTCGAACGATTGGCTCAGGCGGGCTCGGTCGATCGAATTAGCCCCGACGTGCGACTTCGCCCCAAGGTGGCCGGCGTGGTGGCCGCTCCCGATCCGTCGTCATTCCTCGCGCGGGCCGATCAACCGAACGAGGTCCGAACACGAGCCGCCCCGGTTCCCACCATGTCGAATCTTCCTGACGGGGGTGTCGATGCATCCCGCTCGGGCGAGGGAACGTCCGGAGCCGCCCCGACCAGCCCGAACCTGACGCGCACACGATCGCGGTTACCCTCCAGCCAGCCCGCTGGCGGACTCGAACGGCTTCGTCCCGAGCGTCGACCGACTGTTCCGAATCCAATCGCCGGAGAGCGGCTTGCGGTCCGAGACAGCGTTTCCAGCCCCGCACCAATCGACGGGCTGAAACCCAACATTGTCCCACCCAAAGTCGAGATGACACGCCCCGGCGATGCCACCCGATTGCCGGCCACGTATCGCTTGCGAAGTCTGGCCCGACGGGAAGCAATCGCGCGAAAGTTCGGTGGAACGGACGCTTCGGAACGGGCCGTCGAACTCAGCCTCCGCTGGTTGGCGCTCCACCAGTCGGCCAATGGTTCTTGGGACGCCAGTCGCTTCGGCTCGGGGCAAGTGCGTCTGGATGAAAATGGTGTCGATCGGCAGCGAGCCGGCCTGGAGGCCGACGCGGGCGTGACGGCATTGGCAATTCTGGCGTTCCTGGGTGCCGGCTACACACATGAAGACGGCCAGTACGCCGATGAGATCGATCGGGCTCTCCGCTGGCTGGTCTCGGTCCAGGGAGAAGACGGTTTTCTGGGCGCTCAAGCCTCCCACTATGCGAAGATGTACTGTCACGGCATGGCGTCCTACGCCCTCGCAGAGGCCTATGGCATGCGTCGCGATCCCGCCGCAGCCAGCTTCCTCCGCGAACCATTGCAGAAAGCGTTGGATTACATCACCAGTCAGCAGAACCCCGACGACGGTGGCTGGCGGTATCTGAAAGGCCAGTCCAGCGATATGAGCATGTTCGGCTGGCAGTTGATGGCCCTCAAGAGTGCTGAGATTGCGGGCATCCCGATGCCAACGGAAGTCCGTACCAAAATGATCCAGTTCCTCAAGGCGCGCAGTCTGGGCAAATCCGACGGGTTGGCCACCTACCGGGTGACGGACCCTCCCTCTCCGCCGACCCCCTCCATGACAGCCGAGTCTTTATTCTGCAAGCAGATGCTCGGTATGCGGCGCGACAACCCAGCCAGCACGGAAGCGATTGCCTTCCTGCTGGAAAACGCGCCCCGGCGATCCGAATACAACGAATACTATTGGTACTATGGGACGTTGGCGATGTACCAATACGGATCGGAGCCGTGGCAGAAGTGGAACGATTCGCTGCGGGACCTGCTGGTCGACGAGCAGATTCAAACGGGCGACAACGCCGGAAGTTGGGATCCGCTTCCTCCCTGGGGACCGTACGGAGGCCGCGTCTACTCGACCGCCCTGTGCACCTTGTGTCTGGAGGTGTACTATCGATTCCTGCCGCTGTATCAGATGGGCGAACGCTTCGAGACCATCGACGAGTGAGCCCTCCGCGAACTGCACGCCGAACGTCAACTCGGCGTCATGCCCCCCCTTTCGGATCAACCCGGAGACAAGAGTTCTCAATGCCCCGAACCGAAGCGCCA
>CALJUK010000154.1 GCA_937975745.1 uncultured Planctomycetaceae bacterium
CCTGTCATCTCCGGACAGCTGCTGTTCTACGGTATCGGCACAACAGGCCAGTTCCAACACGCTGCGTCGAATCTCTTCCGGATCGACCGTTGACCGGGGATAGGTATCGACAACGACGAACATGTCCCGCCCATCGACGTTTCGAATGGCAACACTTCCATGGGCCATTGTCGCGTTCAGGCGCAACGCCTCGTCCAAGAACTCCGGGATAACGTCGGCACACAGGCTGTAGATCAGCAAGAGTCGATCGCCGCTTCCGTGGCTGCTTTCCTCAATGACAACCCGTTGCCGGCGGCCATTGGCCAACTGAACCGTCAATCGGAAACTCCCATCATGGGCTCGGCAGTCGACTCCGTCGACATCGAGGAACGCATCGCGAATCAAAGAAGTGAGATCGCGTGCCTCTCCCAAGATTGCCCGTAACAATTGAGCCGCCTCGATCCCGTCGCGCGGCCGTGTCTGGGGGTTCTTGGCCAGCATCAACGCCAGACACTCCGCCTGTTCGAGCGTGATGTCGGCAAACTCCCGCCGGAGATGTGGCAGCGGATGAACCGAGATGGCATGGATCAACTCCGACAGCGAATTCCCCACAAACGGATACCGGCCGGTCAGCATGACGTAATAGCAGACACCCAGGGCATACACGTCAGATGCTGGCGAGACATCTCCGCCGGCAAAGATCTCCGGTGCCATGAAGTGTGGTGTTCCGGCAATGAACTCCCCATCTCCGACCAGTCGGTCTCCATCGAGGATGCGCTTTGACAGGCCGAAGTCGGTGATTTTGGCCACACCGCCGTGTGTCAGCATGACATTGTCGGGTTTGAGATCCTGGTGAATGATGCCCTGGCGGTGTGCGGCGGCAAGCCCGTCGGCAATCTGAGTGGTCAGCACGGTCGCCTGCGTCGGATCGAGCCTTCTCTCTTCGGCAATTTTCCGCTGTAGCGAACGTCCGGCGATGTACTCCATCTCCAGGAAATGGAATCCGCCGTCCTGCCCAATCGCGTGGACAGTGACGATGTTGGGATGGATCAACCCCGCCGCCAACTGTCCCTCGTGAAGAAATCGCTCGACATAATCGGGACTCCGTTCGATCAGATGTGGCGCCAGAACCTTGAGGGCACACTTGCGAGCGAGATGTTCGTGCTCAGCTAGAAAGACGAAGCCCATGCCGCCCCGACCCAGCAGGGCATCGCAGCGATAAACGTGCAAGGTCTGTCCGGTCAAACGAGTCAGCAGTTCGTACCCCGCCGGCGGTTCAATCGTTGCGGAGGCCCCAGGGTCGTGCAAATAACCGTCCTGCGGCCGCCACATGACGGTCTCATCCAGCAGGAGTGTTGGACACGTAACGAGTCCGCCCGAGCAGCGCAGACAACGACCTGCTTCGGCCGCCCGATGGAACCGGCAGTTACATCCCGGACAGTACCGATCGCGCGAGACCGAGTCGGCTGGTAGCACCTTGCGATCGCTGTTGTTCGACGGCTCGGACACCCGACGCACCTCATTCGGCTTGATGGCGCAGTTTTCCCATGGGCCCAGTTTCCGCTGTCGCCACGCCCTGCTGGCCGGTTTGACCCACTCGGAGAACCCAGTTACATTCCAGTCTAGCGGCCATGGACGCTCGACAATAGCACTCTCCTGGAAAGCCAACCTCGCCGGCGGGCATCCTCGCGGGGACCGAACGAGTAGAACCAGTTTGAAAACCGGTTGGTGGCGAGTCGTCGGCCAGCATTCACAGGACGAAGACGAAGCACACAGAGGTTTTGGAGCCACTTCTAGAACGCCCTGGCTTGGGCATTGTGTCGTGGATCGTACCCCGGAAGGAAATGGACCGCGCGAAGGCCTACGGATTTCGCGCGACTCTGTTCGACCCATGCGCAACATTTGACGATGGATGGAGCAGGATTACATGTCCGACCGGCCGCCTTCCGACCGCGACTCGCCCGAGTCTACCCCTCCGGCCGGTGAAACTCCGCCACTCGATCCTGTCTCCTCTGGCTCGTCCGAAACGCCCGGTGAGTCGGCTTCCCCACTTCATTCCACAGCCGATGACGCGTCCTGCCAGACTCCCCCTCCACCGGAGGAACCAACCGGCAGGGCGACGTTCCCGACGGCTCGGCGCGTCCGGCTGGGACCGGGGTTGCTCGAATCGTTGATCTGGCTGTTGGGCGTGTTCGTTGTGCAGTTCGCCGCGGCAGCGGTCACGGTGCTGGTCGCACTTTTTTCGCACCTGACGCCCGACGAGCTTGCAAACATCGACATTGAAAAGGCCGTCACGGAGGCCGTCGAGACCTACTCGGTGGAAATCGTCGGGGGGTCAATCCTGGGATCGTCCTCGTCGCCATTCTGGCCACTTTTCTGCGTCTGGGCCGGTCCACACGGCGGCTGATCGGCCTGCGGCCCATGCCGTCGATCCATGTCGTGCAAATCCTGCTGGTCATGCTTCCCTTGGCGATCTTATCGGGAACATTGCACGTCTACACAACGCAGTTCTGGGATTGGCTCATTCACCAGGTGCCCTGGTTTGCACAATTCGACAGTTTCCAAACGATCGAAATGGTCAGCGAGCTGGTCGATCGATCGTCACTGGCGTTGTTGTGCATGGTTGTCGCCGTTGGTCCTGCCATCGGCGAGGAATTGGTCTTCCGCGGTGTCATTGGTCGGGGACTGATCGCCCGCTTCAACCTGCTGCCCGGAGTGATGCTGACGACGGTGCTGTTTGCGGCGGCTCACGTCCACCCGGCCCACGCCCTGGCGTTAATTCCGCTGGGATTGTTCATTCACTTCGTCTACTACACAACGCGCAGCATTTACGGGCCGATCTTCCTGCATCTGCTCAATAATTCCTGGGCACTGTTTGCCCTCGCATCGAACACAGAGATCGATGAGGCCGCCGCGATCCCCGACCAGGTCATGCCCCCACAGATTGTTGCGACCGCATCCCTGTCGATCATCTTCGTTGCCAGTTGGATGTGGGTCAGCCGTTCGCGATTCGTCAACGCGGCGGGAGAAGAGTGGTCTCCCGGCTACGATTCACTGGAATTGCCCCCTGCGAATGTTGACGTCATCGAAGCGAGGCACACACCCTCCCAGTGGCAACTCAGCCTGGTTGCCGTCGCCCTTATGTCTTTCTATGCCTTCTTCTTAGGCGTCATTGGCGGCTGAAGCAGGTGGAACTCCGCAAGTTGAAACGGGCAGCGGGAAGCCCCTCTCCGGGCCGAAGATATCTCCGACGCTAGGCGCCCAGGCAAATTGCAATAGAATCGAAGGATTCGTTACCGAACCGTAGCCGAGGCTCAGATTGCATTATGACGTCGCTTCCAATCATCGATCCCAGCGAAGCCGTGTCCGGCGGAGACAACTCGCCAGAGTTCAGCAAGGGAACGTACGCTTTCATCAGCCTGGGTTGCCCGAAGAACCTTGTCGACAGTGAACGTATGCTGGGATCACTCGCGATCGACGGCTACTCGCTGGTTTCCAATCCCGATGGAGCGGACTTTGTCATCGTCAACACGTGCGGATTCATTGAGAGTTCGCGGGCGGAATCCAAAGCCGTCATCAACGAGATGATCGACCTGAAGCGCCAGGGGCGCACAAAGGGAGTCATCGTTGCCGGTTGTCTGCCCGAACGGGTCGGCGGAAGTCTGCTGGAAGAGATGCCGGACATCGACCACATCGTCGGTGTGTTTGGTCGGGACGAAATTGCCCAGGTAGCCGACCGATTGGTTGGCGGACTGCGCGAGCAGCGGGAATTGTTCCGCCCGGCTCCGGTCCGTGCCATGGACGATCGGAGCCGACTGCGGGTGACACCGTCGCACTTCGCCTATTTGAAGATTTCCGAAGGCTGCGACCGGACCTGCACGTTTTGTGCAATTCCGAAAATGCGAGGCAAGCACATCACCAAGCCGATTGAAATGGTCGTGCAGGAGGCCCGCGAGCTGGTCGCCGACGGTGTGCGCGAGCTGAACCTGGTCGCCCAGGACACGACGTACTATGGCATGGATTTGTACGGTCAGGTCCGTTTGGATGACCTGCTGAAAGAGTTGGAGCAGGTGGACGGACTCGACTGGATTCGGTTGATGTATCTGTACCCGATCAACTTCACCGAATCGCTCATCGACACAATCGCCGGTTCGGGAAAGATTATTCCCTACCTCGACATGCCGTTGCAGCACATCAATGACCGGATGCTCAAGCGAATGCAACGCCGCGTCAACCGCGAACGGACCGAGTCTCTCATCGACGAACTGCGCACACGGATCGACAACCTGGTAATCCGAACGACATTCATCGTCGGCTTTCCCGGTGAAACCAACGCGGAGTTCGACGAGTTGAAGCAATTCGTCGCCGAACAAAAATTCGAGCGGATGGGAGTCTTTACGTACTCTCTCGAACCCGGAACTCCGGCGGAACGCCTGCCCGAACAACTCTCGGAAGAGATCAAGCAGGCCCGCTATGATGAACTGATGGAACTCCAGCAGGAGATCGCCTTTGAATTTGGCCAATCTCTGGTCGGCTACGAACTCGACGTGCTCATCGACGATCAGGTCGAAGAGAACCTGTGGGTGGGCCGCACGTACGCCGACGCACCGGAGATTGACGGAAACGTCTACGTGCAGGGTGAAGGAATCGAAATCGGCGACCTGGTTCCTGTTGAGGTGCTGGCCACGCAGGACTACGACCTTGTGGGAGTCTATGCGGGCGGCGAAACCGATGAAGACTCCTGATTTCCGCCTCCGCCACGCTTGATCGGACGATCGCAAACGATGTCTCCGAGCAACCACAGACAACCGCAACAGTCCGACGCTCCCCTGACATCGCAGGGACAGAGCGTACCGTCCGAACTCGACTGGTTGACGGTGCCCAACGTCATCACCATTTCGAGACTGGTCCTGGCAGTCGTGCTGTTCTGGATTATCGACGTGGGTCATTGGTGGCTGATGGCGGCCGTCGCCTTTGCCGTTGCCGCCGTGACGGATGCCCTGGATGGCTATATCGCCCGGAGTACCGGCCGGGTCACTGTCCTGGGGCGCATCCTCGATCCGTTCGCAGACAAGTTCATCATCATCGGAACGTTCGTGTTTCTGCTGCAATCAGAACGGAACACCGGGGTCAACGCGTGGATGGTCCTGATCATCATCGCCCGCGAGCTGCTGGTCACCAGTTTGCGCGGCTACTTCGAGCGGCAGATACATGATTTCTCGGCTGACTGGGTGGGCAAAGCGAAGATGATTCTGCAATGCGTCGCCGTCACCGTCTGCCTGCTGGCACAGAGCCCGGCGCTAAACTGGCCTGAGTTTCTCATCGCCCGAGATGTGCTGTTGTGGGTCGCCGTGGCTGTGACATTCTACAGCGGCGTCACCTACGTGATGCGGGGGATTCGCATCGCCAAAATGTCTGCCACCCGGAACAGTTAAACCCGTGACGCATTCCTGGTGCCAGTCA
>CALJUK010000155.1 GCA_937975745.1 uncultured Planctomycetaceae bacterium
GATCCCCGGCATAATGAACCGGTTGGTGCAGTCGATCACTCGGGTCGTCTCGTTGGCTGTCGTCTGCTGGGCCAAGTCCTCTCCGATGGCTGCAATCCGCCCCCCTTTAACCAGGATGTCTGCGGCCGTCAGCGTCTTGCCCACACCGGTCCAAATGGTCGCATTCGTCAGCAGGAGTTCGTCGTGTGGCGACTGGGGAGGGAAGAATCGATCCGAATCGAGTTCGGTCGGACGCTCGCCGGTCGAATTAGCGGCAGCTGTCTCGGCCGGGTCGGGCAGTTCACCCGGTTTGGTTGCTGTCGCAGGAGTTTGCTTGCCGGTGGAACGCGTCTTGGGATCGATCTCCAGCGATAACGTCAACGGAGGTCCTTTCGACGCTTCTTCCGCCTTCCCGCTTGCTGCGGGTGGAGTTGTCGTGTCTCGAATGGCTGACCATTTTGTCCGCTCACCGAAGGCCGACTTTAAGGTGCCATGCAGCTTTCCGTCGGCGTGTTGGCCTTCGAATTCCAGTGTGATCTGCTCGGCACCGGCACCGATTTCGACAGAGAAGCGGATACGGTCGGTCTCGACTGTCGCATTGGTGACGCGGCCGCTCCCGTGCGGGCTGGAGAAACGTCCTGTCAGCGACTTGCTCCTCAATTGCAGCGAGAGTTCGCCCGCGACAGGGCCCTGTGCCGACTCGACAACGACGCGCCAGCTGCCTGCCGGTTCCCAGGAGAGGGGGGGAGCTGTGTCGGCTGCGGACGGTGTCTTGCCCGGAGCATCCGTCGAGTCGCTCCCTTTCTGCTCGTCGTCATTCGGTGACGGGGCATTCCATTCGGTGAACTCCTCTTCGATCAACAGGTACCGAACCTGAGCCGACTTCGACTCCAACGGCTCGGAGAAGGCGACCACATGTGCCAGACGGCCAGGCTCCAATGTTCCCAACCGCGAGCCACAGCCGAGAATTCGGGCCGACGATTCGGTCAACGCGGCGACGGCTGCTTCTACGGGGCGACCTTCTTCGATCATCACGCGCACATGCTTGATCAGCTCGGACGGGTCCTTCAATCCCTCCGAACTGAATGCAAAAGGGA
>CALJUK010000156.1 GCA_937975745.1 uncultured Planctomycetaceae bacterium
CTATGTTTCGATCAGCCAGGAGACACGCCGGCGCTATCTCAACTATGCGTTGTCGGTCATTACATCCCGTGCTCTGCCAGATGTGCGCGACGGCCTGAAGCCCGTGCAGCGGCGGATCATGTACGTCATGTTCAATGACCTCCGCCTGCTCTCAACGGCCAAACCCCGAAAATCGCTCAAGATCTGCGGCGATACGACCGGAAATTATCACCCGCACGGCGATCAGTCTGTCTACGACACTCTGGTCCGAATGGCCCAGGATTTCACACTCCGCAACCCGCTCATCATTGGGCAGGGAAACTTCGGCTCGATCATGGGCCTGCCCCCGGCAGCGGCCCGGTACACCGAAGCCCGCCTGTCTCCCATCGCCGAAGAGTTGATGGTCGAACTCCGGGACCGAACGGTCGATATGCGGCCGAACTACGAGGCCACGCGGGACGAACCGGTGGTGTTACCGGCACGGTTCCCCAACTTGCTCGTCAACGGTGCTCAGGGGATTGCAGTCGGAATGGCGACGAGCATTCCTCCCCACAACCTGGGTGAAGTCGTTCGGGCGTGCGTCCATCTCATCCGCAATCCCGACGCGACCGTGGCCCAATTGATGAAGTACATCAAAGGCCCCGACTTTCCGCTGGGGGGACGCATCGTTAGCGACCGCCGGGATCTGCGACAGGCCTACGAAGAAGGACGGGGGCCCATCAAAGTCCGTGGCGAATGGGGCCCGGATACTCTCAGTAAAACGGGACAAGGGAACCGTATCGTCATTACGACTGTTCCGTACGGTGTCGATACCGGGCCGTTGGTCGCGTCCATCGGCGACATCGTCTCGGGCCGAAAACTGCCTCAGTTGACAGACGTGATCGACGAAACCAGTGACGAGCATGGCTTGCGGATCGTGCTGGAACTGAAACCCGGATCAGACCCCGAAGCGGTGGCGGCCTACCTGTTCAAGAATACGGCGCTCGAGCAAAACTTCGGCTACAACGCCACCTGCCTGGTGCCCGATGGTCACGGCGGACTGGTTCCGCAACGGTGTAATCTGGTGGAGATGATTCGGCATTTTCTCGATTTCCGTTTCGAGACACTCGGTCGTCGACTTCGCCACCAGTTGGAACAGCTCGAAAAGCGGATTCATATCCTGGAAGGTTTCGCGATCCTGTTTGATGGCCTCGATCGCGCGCTCAAGCTGATTCGCAACAGCCAGGGAAAGGCCGATGCGGCTGAGAAACTGATGGCCGCCTATCCGCTCGACAAAGAGCAGACGGACGCCATCCTGGATTTGGCGTTGTACCGTATCTCGCAACTGGAAATGGACAAGATTCTCGCCGAACTCGATGAGAAGCGGAAAGAGGCGAACCGGATTCGCGGCATCCTGGCGTCCGATCGGAAGATGTGGAAGATCATCGAGACCGAACTCGAGGAGGTGAGCAAGCAGCACGCGGACCGTCGCCGGACTTCGATCGGGTCTTCCGAGGAAATTGCCGAGTTCGACCCGCAGGCCTACATCGTTCGTGAGAACACCAATGTCGTTATCAGCTGCGAGGGTTGGATCAAACGTGTTGGCCGGCTGCAAAGTGTCGAACAATGTCGCGTCCGCGAGGGAGATTCTTTCTTGTCGTTGGTTCCGGCGACGACGCTCGATCAGGTCGTCTTCTTCGGTTCCGACGGCGTGGCGTACAGTCTGCCGGTGGAACAGATTCCGGCGACGGCTGGTTATGGCGAGCCACTTTCGAAGCACTTTAAACTCGGCGATGGCGTGACGATAGTCTCCGCGATTGGGACCGATCCCCGCTTTACGCCCGAAGATGAAGACGTTAAGGGGCAACCGACTCCGGCACCCTACATTATGGTTGTGACCGAACGGGGGCAGGTGCTGCGAATGTCGTTGAGCAGCTATCGAACTCCCTCGACACGCAACGGTCGCAAGCTCTGCCGGTTGCGAAAAGAGGATCGGGTTGTCTTTGCCGAACCCTGCACGTCGGACCAAACGATCTTCATCGCAACACGGAACGCCCGCATTCTGCACTTCAGCATCGAAGAAGTGCCCGTCCTGGCTGGCCCCGGTATGGGTGTTCGCGGCATTCGTCTGGAAGAGGGAGATGCCGTCCTGGGTGCCCAGTTGATGGCGCGGCCCAGTGATTGCCTGCGAGTGGTCAACACAAACGGCAAGTTACTCACCTTCGGTCAGCAGAAGTACGTCGTAACGAGTCGCGGTGGTAAAGGACAGCGGACGAGCCTGCGGAACGGATTTCAAGAGATCACATCTCCTGAGATTGAACTGGTCGACTGGGGCGAGGTGGAAGAATACGATTCTGACGCGGAGTAGCCGGGGCAAACCGGCCTGCGGTTTATTGCGACAACGATAAGATCGAGAGCGTCATCAGGAAGGTAGAAACGCGGCATGGCAACGGCCTCGAAGACAGAGACGGGCACCTATCGGGCAAGTGATATCGAAGTGCTGGAGGGACTGGAGGCGGTCCGCCGGCGACCTTCGATGTACATCGGCGGAACCGATTCGCGCGGGCTGCATCACCTGCTGTGGGAGATTGTCGATAACTCTGTCGACGAATACCTGGCCGAGCATGCCGATCGGATGCAGGTGATCCTGCATAAGGACGGCGGTTCTTGCACCGTTTCGGACAACGGACGGGGTATCCCTGTCGACAAGCATCCCAAGACCAAGCGGTCGGCATTGGAACTGATCCTGACGACGCTGCACGCGGGCGGAAAATTCAGCGACAAGAACTATGCCCGGAGTGGTGGTCTGCACGGTGTCGGATCCTCTGTCGTGAATGCCCTCTCGTCGGAGTTGGTTGCCACAGTTCACCGTGATGGAGGAGAGTGGGTCCAGCGGTACAAGCGGGGCCGACCGACGACGCCAGTTAAACAGACGCGTGACTTCCGCGGTCATGGGACGACGATGTTTTTCCGCCCGGACGAAGAGATTTTCCGCAAGGTGCAGTTCAACGCGGACACGATCCGTCAGCACCTGGAAGACATTTCGTACATCCACGGCGGGCTGCAGATTACTTTCGTGGATGAGGCCAAGGGAGAAAAGTACGATCTGGCGCATCCAGACGGGATTGTCGGGTATGTCGACAAGGTTACGAAGGAGCAGAATAAGAAGCCCGTCCACGAGCAACTTTTTACGGCTGACCGGACCGAGGGGAAAGTCCGTGTCGAGTTGGTTCTTCGCTGGACTGAAGCCACGGACGAGCAGATCCGCAGCTACGTCAACGGAATTCGAACGCATGCCGGCGGAACGCACGAGTCTGGCCTGAAGGCCGGCATCGTTAAGGCCGTCAAGAACTACATGGAAGTCCACAACATCAAGCAGAAGGGCTTGGCAATCTCGGCCGACGACATTCGCGAGGGAATCGTCTGCATTCTGTCGGTCTTTCATAACGAACCCATGTTTCAGGGGTAGACCAAAGAGCGACTGAACAATCCGGAAGCGGCCGGTCTGGTCGATGGTGCCGTTCGCCAGGGGTTGGAGAACTGGCTGAATGCCAATCCGTCGGTTGCCGATGCCATTGTCGGTCGAATCGTTCTGGCGGCGCGAGCTCGCCTTGCCAGCCGAGATGCCGCGGCCGATATTCGCCGCAAAACTCCGACGTCCCGGCGATCGAGCTTGCCAGGGAAACTGATCGACTGCCGCGCCACCAATCCGGATGAGTCCGAGCTGTTCATCGTCGAAGGTGACTCCGCTGGTGGTACGGCCGCGATGGGCCGCTTCAGCCGGACACAAGCCGTTCTTCCACTGCGAGGGAAGGTTCTAAACACGGAATCTCTGTCGCTATCCAAGGTGCTGGCCAACCAGGAAATCAAAGACCTGGTCGAAACGCTGGGGACCGGGATCGGCAGTCAGTTTGACATTCGCAAGCTGCGATACGGTCGAATCGTGCTGCTGATGGATGCTGACAGCGACGGCTATCACATCTGCACGCTGATGCTGACGTTCTTCTTTCGCCACATGCTGGAACTGATTCGCCAAGGACGGGTCTTCATTGCGCAGCCACCGTTGTACAAGATCACGGTTGGGACCGAGACGATTTACGCCCACGACGACGCACACAAAGAGGAAGTGCTCTCGTCGTTGCCGGCCAATCGCAAGCCGGAGGTCTTCCGCTTCAAAGGTCTGGGTGAGATGGATGCCCAGCAGCTGCGTGAAACGACGCTCGATCCAACGACGCGCGTCTTACTGCAGGTCGACGTGGAAAGCCAAATCGAAGCAGACCAGACGTTCCACCAGTTATTGGGGAAGGATCCCGCGGAGCGTTACCGCGTCATCATGGAAGAGTCGAGTCTGGTCGACGACATCGACGTCTGAAAGCCGGTAGGTTCGAGCGGTCAGTTGATGTCCTGCAGGGCGTTGTATCCCATGTACAAGACGAGGCCCGCTCCCAGAATGAACATCACATCCATGACGAACAGCTGGGAAAAGGGAATCCCCAGGACCATGTCGAGGACGGCCGCGGCGATGACGAGCCCTGCGACCCCCATCGACCCGAAAATCAATCGTTTCGCCATCATTGCCATGCGTCGATGAATTGCTTGCGGTTGTGGTGAAGACTCGTCGTAAGTCAGCAGCAAGTCGGCCAACCAACTGCGAATCCGCCGAAAAGGCACCCTGAAAAGCGACCGACAGGCAACACGATTGCCGTGTCAGGCCTTCCCATTCAGGCGGAAGAGAATGACGCGCGGTTCGTTGACCGTTTGCCTTCCCTGTCGCGTCCCGCCGATTCTCGGTTGACGTTCCACGAGTATAGGGCAGAAGCGAACTGGAAAGCCAGTCAGCTTTTGCGTTTTGGTTGGAAGATACGCGGTCGCCCGTTGGCTGCTTTCTCTTTTAGCGGGCGGGTGAGCAGAGTTCGACGACATGACCATCGGGATCGTTGACGAAAACCTGCACGGCGCCGTCCGGGCGTTCCTTGGGACCACCCACAATCGGAATCCCCAGTTCCCGCGCCATGGTCCGCAGCCGTTCCGCCACAGCCCGGTTGCCCGCCACGGCCCGGTCGACGAACGCACGTGGCGACGTCTGCTCGTGCAGCTTCGCCACACGGCGTGGAAGCTCGTCCACCTCCGACACATCCAGCACCCAGTCGCCCAGCCCGGCGGCGTGCATGAAACTCTCGATCTTGTGATCGCCCGACACGGCCAGCACCGGCCGACCCATCGCCAGGCCCACGATCGCACCGTGCAGCCGCGACGTCACGA
>CALJUK010000157.1 GCA_937975745.1 uncultured Planctomycetaceae bacterium
AGCGTTTGGCTGGCAGCCAAAAGGTCAGGGGTTCGAGTCCCCTATCCTCCACTTTATGACTCCACTTGCCCGATATGAGGCTTACCTCAAGTCGGGTTTCTTTTTGCGCTTGTAGCGAAAACACCCTGTTTTCTGCTTTTCTCGGAAGCCGGCTGGTCAGCTACCCGGTCAGGCACGGGTCAGATTGCCCTTCCTTTCGGTCAGATAATCACGGTAGAATGCTGACCGCAATCTGACCGGAGAAGTGCAAGGTGGCAACTCGACGAACAACCCTGAAACCCGATCCGAGAGGCGATTATCGCCCATACATCGGCGTTCGCAAAGACGGAAAACAGCAACGCTTCAATCTCGGCTCCGACCACGCCGAAGCTGAACGGAGGCGTGATCGCATCCAACAGGTTTACAGAGAGAGCGTCGCCATCCGACAGCATTACGGCGACCAGCCGGCAAGCTGGACCGATGCGGCCCTGCACGCCGCCAAGCTCATCCAGCAAGGATTCACCCACGTTCCCATTCCTTCGCCCCACGTCGTCAATGAGGCCGCTGGTGAAGCCTACGACATCGGGCAATACGACTCCGAATGGTCCGACCACGAAACGTTCGCGATGGTTTGGAGCCACTCGATCACTTCACGCCACTACCCAAGCGTGAATTGGGTTCTGCCCGACGACAAGTCGGGCCATGCCGCCCTCGAACTAGGGCGCGTCATGTTCGATGTTCAAGCACGTCGGCAGGCGCGGATGATGAAGGCTCAAGCCCCGGAGAACCCAGTCGCCGGGACATTCCATGAAGCCCTTGATGCCTACGACTGCTTCATCGAAAACGACGTGGCTCAGAGAGTCGCACCATCAACGAAAGTGCAGCGACAGTCACAGGTGAAGTATCTGAAAAGAGACCATGCCGACACTCCGCTGGCCTTCCTTGATCTCAACGGGTGTCGTTCCCTCTTTGATCACTGGACAAGCCGGCCGCCGAAGGAAAGCCGCTCAACCTGTCAAAACCGACCACCCCGCCTAAGCTGAAAACGGTGATGCCGGCGACACCAAAATCCAAATGGAAGCCCCCTCCAAGTCAGTCGTAGAGTTCTTCCATCACACCGTCGAACTCCTTCGCTGACGGTTCTGTGTAACGCCAGATGTATTGACTCGAAGTGTGGCCCGACAGTTTCATGGCATAACGGATGTCCTTCTCCGCTGCTTTCCGAAGACAGGTGTGTCGTAGCATGTGTGCCGACAGGTGGATTTGCTGGTTCGCAGGCAACGTCGAATTCGCCTGGGCCGCTATCCTCTTCATCACGTCATCAAGATTCTGTGGAGCCAGACGCCGGCCATTCTTCGACTGGAACAACGGCCCCGGTTCTTCGCCCCTCTCTTCGTCCAGATACTCTTGAATGGCGACTCTCGCCGGCTTGGGAACGCGCAGCTTTCGAGTGACCTTCCGTCCCTTCCGTTGGATGTTCAGGAGGTAGCCGCCGCTGAACTGGTCCGGGTAGTCGAGTGACAGCAACTCCGACTCCCTCAAGGCTGTGTGGAGCAGCAGAAGGAACATCGCCTGATCTCGATACGGTCGCTGAGAAGCACGAGTCTTCAGGTGAACCAACTGCTCAACGGCAGACCGCAGGCGATTCACTTGGATGTCTTCAAGGCCGCGCCATTCTGGATCATCGTCGTCAATCGGCCTGACCAATTCACATGGGTTCCCGACCAGAAATGGGCGTTGCCGGTGAATCCACTGTGCGGAGTGCTTCAACGTCGCCAGAACTCGATTGACGGTGGACGCTGCCAGACCTTGCTTCTTTCTCAGGTGTCGCAGGAACGCCTCTGTGAGCGATTTGGTCCATTGGTCCGGGTGGTCGGTTCCCGCTGAGTCCAAGAGGTATTCGACGAACTTCTGGAGATCACCCTTTTTAGCGCGGAAAGTGTTCGTTTCTGGCGAGCCAACTTCGATCCCCATGTAAAGCTCGAACCACGCAACCAAGCTATCGCGGTTCTTTGACGGCAGGAGAGCATCGGCACTGCTTTCGACGGGGTTCAACGTCACCAGCGACGATCCGTTCTTCATCGACTTTGCCATCGGTTCTCGCTCCAGAAATCTTATTTCATGTAAAAAGAGGCGACTCTCAGTAGAGCAAATGCCCTGAATTGGCTTGATTTCCTGCCGTTTACATGAGATAAGATATGTTATTTCATGTGACCTGGCAATCCAGAGTCGCGGAAACTTTGTTGCAGCGCAAAATTACCGAATTGACACTTGACGCGTTTATTCAGTGCCAAAGAAAAGGCTGGATGCGTGCTGAAGCGATCCCAACCGATCCCATGAGTGAGTATCCAGAGTTTGCTCAATCTTTGGTGGCAGACTACAAGTCCAAAGCGCATGCCTTCTTGACAAAGACCGTTGCTGGGAAACTGATTTGCTCTTCCGGCGGCTCGAATGACAGTCTTCAAGAAGGCTTCTCGCTCATCTTAGACGCCAGGTTGGAGGTAAGTGACTACACATTAGAATCGGCATCCCTTCATAAGGCAGATAGGGAATCTCTGCTCGGCGTTTTCCAATACGAACCTGTTACGTTTCATCCCTCAGACAGCGTTACCGAACACACCAAGACGCTCTTAGCATTTCATGGACTCGTCGTGGGAGAATTGCAGGGAGCACAACCAGAGTTTGGTTCGATCATTTGCGGTAGCTCGTTTCGGCGAACTCGAATACGGCTCAAACCGCATTTTGACCGGCTGTTGAAAACGCTGGAAGCTTTACGCAACACACTATCCGAGGAGAATGAGCCAACTGTTCCTTTGAACTCACACTGCGATGTTTGCGAGTTCTCCGCGCGCTGCCAAAAGGCGGCAGTCGAGTCCGACCATTTGAGTTTGCTTAAAGGCATCAGCGAAAAACAGATTTCGCGGAATAACAACAAGGGCATTTTCACTGTCCACCAGTTGTCTTTCACATTTCGTTCTCGCCGTCGATCGAAACGCGCAAAACCATCTCCTCCACCACATAGTTACGCGTTACAAGCACTCGCCCATCGAGAATCGAAACTCTACATTCACGGTAGCGTCGAAATCCCGGACGCACCGACCGTGGTGTATTTCGACTTCGAGGGCATACCGGACCGGCGTTTTTGCTACCTGTTTGGTGCACTCGTCTGTAGAGGCGAATCGACTGAATACCTGCCATTTTGGGCTGATAGCGAAGCCGAGGAAATACTGGCTTTCCAGTCGTTTGTAGAGTCACTGCCGCTCTCTGAAAATCTGCACTTGTTTCATTTTGGAGATTACGAGACGAAAGCAATCCGAAGGCTGAAAGCGAAGGTCTCTCCCGCCATCGCCGAGAAGATCACTCGCATCCAAAACGATGCCATAAACGTCGTGGGGTTATTGTATCACCATTTCTACTTCCCGGTTCTTCACAACAGTCTCAAGAACATTGCTGAAGCGATCGGATTTGCTTGGAAAGAACCTGGCAGCAATGGGTTGGATAGCATTATTTGGAGGCATGCTTGGGAACGAAACCGAGATTCCATGACGAAGCAGCGCCTGCTGGACTACAACTTGGACGACTGTGATGCACTTCGCCGCGTCACCAAGTTTCTGCGTGAGTCGTTGAATCTGGTAAAACAGAGACGCGGAGATTCTCAAACGGCAATCGATGTTGAAAGCACAGACTCTCTTCGATCAACAAACGCTCAGTCTCATGTGTTCGGCACATTCAATTCACCAATGGACGAATTGAATGAGATCAACAAATGTGCGTACTTCGATTACCAACAAGACAAAGTGTTTGCCCGAGCGAAGAAGACGCGAAACGGTCCGCGAAGAAGCCATCCTTCAAAACGATGTCGACCAAGGGTAAACAAGACCGTAGAAATCCTAGCGACCAGATGCGATTGTTGTGGCAGTCGGAAAATGTCAGAGCGTAACTCCATCCGAAGGAGGGTGATCGACCTTCGGTTCGGAGAGTCATCGGTACGAAGGTGGATCGTCGATTACAGGTCATTTCGGTACATCTGCAAACGATGCGATGCCTCATTTATCCCAGACGCGGTTCCCGACAACAAAACAAAGTATGGACACGGTGTGGCCAGTTGGTGCGTCTACAATCATTTGGTAGGCGGTCAAAATATGCTGCGAATTCGTCAAGTGTTACTTGACGCGTTTGGTTTGGATATCCCACATACCGCTGTGTGGCGATTCAAGAAGGGAGTCCGAGAACTCGTTGAACCATTTCGTGTCGCCACATGGCAGGAGTTGCTGAACAGTCCAGTGCTCTACATTGATGAAACAGAAGTAAAGCTTCGCGGAACGAAGGGGTATGTTTGGGTATTTGCTGGCCCTGAACGGGTGAGTTACATGTTTCGGCAGACTCGCGAAGCGGCTTTTCTCGCCGAGGTGCTGGCCGATTTTCAGGGCGTTGTCGTGTCGGATTTCTTCACTGGGTACGATTCACTCGCTCTGCCGCAGCAGAAATGTCTCGTACATCTGATCCGAGATATGAATATGGACCTGCGAACTTCACCCTTCAATGATGAACTGCGTCGACTCGTTCAACAATTTGCATGCTGGCTGAGAGATGTGACTCGCACAATCGACCGCTTCGGACTCAAAAGTCGTCATCTGAGCAAGCACAAGGAAGTAGGCCGGGTCATGCTGGAAAACATCCGCGTTCAGACGTATTCGTCGGAAGCGGGCCAGAAATACCAAAACCGCTTCGCCAAATATGGCGACCGCCTTATGACGTTCACGGAGCACGATGATGTGTCATGGAACAACAACCCGGCGGAACACGCTATCAAGGCTTTCGCCAGAATTAGGAGATTCGCGGATGGCAAATTCTCAGAAGCGTCGGTTTCCGAATTGCTCGATTTATTGAGTGTTGTCCAGACGCTTGAATTGCAGGACCGTGATGTGCTTTCGTTTCTGAGAGCACTTCGGCCTCCGGCGACCCAAAATGCTCAATCAAAGACGAATATGACTGACGGTTTCGGCAGTCTTCCTGAAGAACAAATCATCGTGAAACGCATCAGGCAGATGCGACGAAGCGACGATGGGGGGAACCGCATGACTTTTGAGCAGATTGCGGAAAAGCTAAACAATGAAGGTGTTTCGACGCGCCGTGGTGGACGGTGGTGGGGGACGACGGTACGAAATGTTCTTCGTCGAAATACTCGTCGCTGAACTCGAAGATTAGCGTTGCCACTCTATGACCCAGAGCCGAATAC
>CALJUK010000158.1 GCA_937975745.1 uncultured Planctomycetaceae bacterium
GCGAAGTTCGTGGGCCTGAAGCGTTGGACATGCTGCAGGCGATGAACACGGGTCACGAAGGTTCGCTGACGACGATCCATGCAAACGATACCCGTGACGCGATGGCAAGGTTGGAGTTGATGGTCGCCATGACCGGGCTCGAATTGCCGATACCAGTCGTTCGTGAATATATCCAGTGCGGAATCGGCCTGGTCGTACACTTGTCGCGTCTGCAGGGTGGACAACGCCGCATCATGCGAATTGCAGAAATTACCGGTTTGTCCAACGGCAGCTATGTTCTCGAAGACATTTTCGGCTTCGAGCAGACGGGCGTCGATGAGGCGGGTCGGGCTTGTGGCGAGTTCGTTACGACAGGCTATCGGCCAAAGTGTCTGGCGCGGATGCGATCGGCCGGAGTACAAGTTTCCGATTCGATTTTTGAACCGCGCCGGATTCGAGTGGAGCCTGTTGTTTGACGCAGGCTTTCTGCGCCGTCGAAAACTTGAGCGGGTGAGTTTTCGCTGACTCTCACAGCCAGCATCGGGCTGTTCTTCGTTTTAGCTTGGCGAGTTGCGAACAAATGGACCTATCAACAGTCGCAATCATCTGCTTTGTTGGATTGACTTTGGCGAGCGGGACTGTGTTTCTGGTCATTCGCGACCTGTTCCTGGTCGGAGACCACGGAACGACCTCTTCACAGTCACTGGCCCGCCGGGCGAAGGCGCTCAGACGCACGCCGACTGTCTTCGATGAAGCTCGTTCCGAGACGCTGACCGGACGCATTGACCAGAGCTTCGACCGGATCGTTCTGGAGTCGGGAAACGATATTTCGCCCATGTCCGCGTTCTTAGGAATGTTGGCGAGCGGTCTGCTGATTGGTGGCTCGATTCTGCTGTACTTCGATGAAGTGATGGCAGCAACATTCGGTATGGCGGTCGGAATGGCCGTTCCGTTCGCAATATTGGTCCTACAACGTCAAAGTCGCAAAAGAAAAATTCTGGAAGAGTTGCCACACGTGTTGGATTTGCTGTCCCGCGCTGTTCGGGCGGGTGAGAGTCTAGATCAGGCAATCGCATTGATTGGGACGGAAGTTCGAGGTGTCCTCGGCAGCGAGTTCAAGAAGTGTGCGCAGCAGATCGAGATGGGGTTGTCCGTTGCGGCGGCCGTCCAGGCAATGGCGCGGCGAATCTCGCTGCCCGAGATGCGAATCTTCGCGACGACCGCAATCGTGCATCGCAAGACAGGTGGTAACATCGTCTTAGCATTGGAGCGGATGAGCGGCGTGGTTCGCGACCGCCTGAACTATCAACGGCAGATGAAGGCATCGACCGGGGCCGGGCGTTCGGCGACTGTCCTGATCGCGGTTGTGTCGCCCATCGTGTATGCCATCATGTTTGTCTGGTATCGCGAGCATGTGCAGATTTTGATCGACGACCCGTTGGGCAACACTCTACTGATGATGGCCGTGGCGTTGGAGGTCATCGGTGTGCTCTGGGTCATGCAGATGTTGCGGTCCGAGTAGTCGCATCCTTTGTGGGCGAATCGCGGCGATCCTCGCGATGGCCCGGATATCAACGGAACGATTTCGCGGCTGTAAACTGTTCGAAGACAGTGGGAAGAAGTTCGATGTTTATCGATATCGTCACAATCGGCAGCTTCTTCGTGGTGTTTCTGCTCGTCTTTCTGATTGGCGACACGATCGCCGGCGGACGGCGGGTTGTTCGCCGCGCAGCAACAATTCGCTTGGAGGCCAACGAGCGAAAGTACTCGAAGTCGGTCTTTGGTCCCCTAACGCAGGCATTGGCGACCATCGTTCCCCAGAGCTCACGCGAAATCGAACTGATTTCGTACGATCTCAAGCGAGCGGGCTACTACCGTTCGACGTCGCTTGTGGAATACCTGGCGACGCGTAATGGGATGATTATTGTCAGTCTCATCGGAATCCTGTCGACCTTGGTCCTTCTTGAACCCGATTCGCCTGCCCAAAGTATTGTTCTCTACTTTGGTATAGTCCTTTGCGCTTTGGGATACGGTTTGCCGAGATTGCTCCTGCGGATGCAGGCCAAGAGCCGGGTCGACCGGATTCAGCGGGGCCTTCCAGATGCTCTCGACATCGTGATGATGTGCGTCACGGGAGGGCTCGCACTGCAGGAAGCGTTAGCCCGTGTGACGAGCGAAATTCGCTATTCCCATCCGGATATTGCCTCGGAGTTTGACATTATCCGCCGGCAGGCTGACGCGGACAATATGGCGACCGCGTTGCGGAACTTTGCCAAGCGAATCGACTCTCCGGACGTCAATGCGCTGGCGTCACTTGTTTCGCAAACCGAGCGGATGGGGACCAATGTTGGCGTGGCTGTCTGCGATTACGCGGATTCGGTTCGCCGTGCTCACCGGCAGCGTGCAGAAGAACGCGCGAGCAAGACGAGCATCAAAATGCTCTTCCCAGTGATTCTCTGCCTGGCACCGCCGATCTACATCCTGCTGCTGGGGCCACCGTTTCTGAAACTGAAGAACTTCGTGGACGAAGCTCATCGTCCCGGCGGAGTTCTGGCGATTCCCGGCGTCGAATATTCCCAGGTTGAAGATCGCCGCGATGCGCTGTTCCAGACGACAGGTCTGCCGTCGGCACCTTAAGCGTCCCGATTCTGTCGCGTCCCAGATTCCCCTCCCTTCAGCGCCCAGTTCGTTGCTTACCCTCCGAAGAAGTTCGGAGGGAACCATGCCGCTGGTTCGGTTCTGTCGAAGTGCCCAGGGCGTGCTGATTCGCAGTACGTGACTCGTGCGGCGACCTGCCCAAGCCGACCAGAAATCCGTTGGCGCCCATGAAAACCACTGCGCTTACATCTAGACACATTGTGTTCTGTTTTGTTGACACTGCATCGTCGTGCTCTGCCCTCCGGTTGGCGACATCACGGGCGAGAAGGGGCAAATTGTACCAAGACAATCACAATAACAGCCGTTTGTACCCTGCCGTGGGCGATCGTTGGATTTGCGAATCACCCGGCATGCAACATGCAAAATAGTCGATTTCGCAAATCTTTTGGCGGTTCGGGCAGTTTTCCGGCCATGCGGGTGTTTCCAAATGGAATCGCAAGGCGGCTGGGGTGCTTTGAAGTCTGGTCGTAAATAGGGTGGAGTCGCAATCTCCACGTTCGTAGGGCAGGGTGCTCAGGTGATGCACGGCGAGGAAGTTGTGACAGATTCCGCGATGAGGTTGTCCCGGATTGCTGCAGACGTGCAATTGGGGCGGGACGTCGTTGTCCGCGACTTTGTCAATCTTTACGGATGCGTCATCGGCGACGAGACGAAGATTGGCACGTTCGTTGAGGTGCAAAGGAACGCATTCATCGGTGCCCGGTGCAAGATTAGCTCTCACAGTTTTATCTGCGAGGGTGTGACGATCGAGGACCAGTGCTTTATCGGCCACCACGTCTGCTTTACGAACGACCTCTTTCCCCGCGCAGTGAACTCGGACGGAAGCTTGCAGACTGAAGCGGACTGGAAAGTCATTCCGACGCGCGTCTGCCGCGGAGCCTCGATCGGTTCCGGAGCCGTCATCCTTGCCGGTGTGACGATCGGAGCAGACGCCACTGTTGGTGCTGGAGCCGTCGTCACGACGGATGTCAAACCAGGTGAAGTTGTCGCCGGAGTCCCGGCCCGCGTGTTGCGAGGCCGTTCGGTGGCGGAGAACGAATAATGGAAACGGTGCCCTTTCTTGATATCAAGGCTCAGAATAGATCGCTGCAGGATGAACTGCGTGGCGCATTCTATCGCATTATGGACTCTGCCAGCTTCATTCTGGGAGACGGTGTCGCGCAGTTTGAGCAGGACTTTGCCTCCTATTGCGGAACATCGGAATGCGTCGGCCTCAACAATGGGACGACCGCGTTGCATCTGGCATTGGCGGCCTTGGGGATCGGTCCCGGCGACGAGGTCATTACGACTCCACAGACATGGATTAGCACAA
This sequence comes from uncultured Planctomycetaceae bacterium, assembly GCA_937975745.1. Taxonomy (GTDB): domain Bacteria; phylum Planctomycetota; class Planctomycetia; order Planctomycetales; family Planctomycetaceae; genus CALJUK01. The sequence continues at coordinate 3,950 of CALJUK010000158.1, forward strand.
GCTGGGCCATCAGCTACGTCGGTGCGACGCCGGTCTTTGTGGATGTCGATCCAACCACATTCACACTCGATGCGAAGCTGGCCGAGCGAGCGATTACCCCCAACACGAAGGCGCTGTTGCCCGTTCATTTGTTCGGACAGGCAGCCGACGTGTCTGCGGTGAAAATGCTCGCCGATGAACATGGAATCTACCTGATCCAGGATGCGGCTCAGGCCCATGGTGCCGAGTTCGATGGCCGGCGGGTGGGCTCATTCGGACGGATTGGTTGTTTCAGTTTCTACCCTGGCAAGAATCTCGGCTGCTTTGGTGAAGGGGGCGCGATCGTCACTGACGATTACGACCTCGCGCGTCGAATCCGGCGACTGCGCGATCACGCACAGGATGGACGGCATCATCACGTCGAGATCGGCTACAACGCCCGCATGGAGGGGCTCCAGGGGGCTGTGCTCTCGGTCAAGTTGCCCAAGCTTAACGAATGGAATGACCGCCGCCGGCAACATGCCGAGACCTATAGACAGCTCCTGTCAGGGATTGACGGGCTCGAACTTCCCGAGGCGCCCCTCCCGGAAGCGCATGTCTGGCATCTTTACGTTGTGCTGGTCCGGGGCATCAATCGGAATGAGTTCCGTTCGCGGTTGGAACAGATGGGGATCGCGACCGGGGTGCATTATCCGACGCCGGTTCCCTTCCAGCCGGCTTATGGACATCTGGGCTATCGCCCGGGAAGTTTTCCCATCGCAGAGGACGCCATGTCGCATTGCGTCTCGCTTCCGATGTATCCGGAATTGACCGCGGAACACCTCGAACGAGTCGCCTCGGCCGTTCGACAGGTCGCGACGCAGACGACAACTGCAATGACACGCTGACGGGACGGCGTCTCGCCCGAACCGAATGGCAATAACCAAAGGGTGGCATCACAGTGAATCTTGCCGGTAAGACAGTCTTGGTGACAGGCGGTTGTGGCCTGATTGGCTCGACCATCGTCGACCAGCTTCTGGCCGATCAGGCTCCGGCAC
>CALJUK010000159.1 GCA_937975745.1 uncultured Planctomycetaceae bacterium
GGCGCTCGGCCGCTGCGCAGACCGCGTTCCGTGTTCGAGCCTGAAAGTGAGCATCGGCCATCTGCTCGGAGCCGCCGGAAGTGTGGAACTGGCGGCCGCAATTCTGGCCATTCGAGACGGCCGGATACCACCCACAGTCAACCTGGAGACACCCGACCCGCAGTGCGATCTCGATTATGTTCCCGGTCATTTTCGCGAGAGCGCAGTGCAAACGGCGTTGAAGCTGTCGCTCGGTTTTGGTGGGCACCTCGTGGCGGGCGTCGTCTGCCAGGCTGAGTCAGTCAATCGACGTGCACCCGCCGGAGTTTAGTCCGCATTGGGGGAAATGCGAGCGTTGGGACCGGCGGGGATCAACCCCGCCGCTCAGAATCAGGCTGATGATGCCGCTCGAACACGCGCCGCGTCCGCGGGCGCGATCTCGCATCCCGGTTCTGGGATCATCTTGACAGGATGGTCGGACTGGAGACGAGATTGTCCGGGTCGCAAACAAGCCGCCCTGCTTGAGCGGCCGCCTTTGCGTCCCGATTCGCACACAAACCGCCATAGCTGTCGGGCGCGGTCCGAAACGCCTCTGTGAAGATGGCATCGATGTCATCCCGCGCGGCGAAATAGGCATCGATGACTTTCTTGTCCCATTGCTCACCCGCGCCCGCCCGGAAGATGCTGTCGATTCGTTCGACGTCCATTCCCTTGCGGTAAGGGCGATCACTCCGCATCGCGTCGTACGAGTCCGCCACAGCCAGCAGGCGAGCCATCAATGGAATTTCTTCGCCCACCAGTTTGTCCGGATACCCCTTGCCATCGTAGGTCTCGTGGTGACTGCGAACGCCGGGAATCACACTTTGCAGATTTCGCAGGCCCACCAGAATGTTGTAGCCAATCGTCGGATGCTGTTGGATTGCGGCGAACTCTTCGTCCGTCAATTTGCCAGGCTTTTGCAGGATCCGGTCGTCGACACCGATCTTGCCGATATCGTGTAACAAACCTGAGACGAACACGTCGTGCAGGTCTTCCGGAGGAAGGCCGATCTCCTCACCCAGTCGGCGAGCGATCAAGGCCACCCGGTCACTGTGACCGCGAGTATAGTTGTCTTTGGCATCGAGACTGGAGACCAGCGACCGGACGAAGCTGATCAGCAGGTCCTCGTGCTGCTCGTACAGTTCGATATTGCGGACGTGGGTTCCAAGGATCGTGGCGACAGACGTCACCAGGCTCGCCTCGATCGAACCAAACTCGCGCCCGTCCCGCATATTGCAGACCATCAGCCAGCCACTCCGGTGGCCGCCTTCGCCGATCGCCATCAGAATGAAGTTTCGCAGGCCGGGCCATTCCGATCCGAACAATGTCCCCGCGGTGTGGTTCTTCACCAGCGGGCGGGACCAGTCGTGATCGCTGAAGCGGCTGACTAAACGCCGAAATCTCTCTTCGCCGAACGGCATCTGGCCTGCCGAGAGGAACTCCGCCGGGCTCTCTCCGGACGACATGTCGTGGAGATCTTCGCCCTGGAGCAGAATCGCAGTCCCTTCAGCGTCGATGGGCCCATGCAAGCGGTCAAGCCAGACTTCGGACAACTCCGGGG
>CALJUK010000160.1 GCA_937975745.1 uncultured Planctomycetaceae bacterium
CTTCATGCCAACAAAGTCAACGACACGACGTTCGAGATCACGGCCGACGAATCTGCTCCCGCGGGGCCGTGCGAACTTCGCGTGTTGACAGCAGGAGGACTCAGTGCTCCCCGGCGATTTGTGATCACACCGCTTCCTCAGGTGATTGAAAGCAAAGCGGAAACAGCGGCCGAGAACCCCCTGCCGGTGACCATACCCTGTGTCATTGTCGGTCAGTTCGAATCCGCGGCCGATGTGGACGACTTTACCGTGGAAGCGAAGGCGGGCGAACCCATTTTATTGATCGCGGAAGCACTCTCCCTCGATGAGTCGATTGTCCCTATCCTTACGATTCTGGGCGCAGACGGTCGCGAGTTGCAGCATTCGCCCGGACATCGACAGGAACCAGTCAGAGTCTTCAATCCTCCTTCAGATGGTCGCTTCACGATCCGCGTTCAGGAACGTGCCTACAACAAGGGGACGGGCAGTGGATATCGGCTGACCGTTTCATCGCAGCCGCGATTGCTGTCGGTGTTTCCCAGTTTCGTCGAACGGGGAAAAGAGGCCCAGGTCACGCTGCTTGGCTTTCAACTGCCGGGCGGTGTTGCGACACCCATTCCTGGTGCCCCCTGGATTCTACAGAAACGAGTGACCTTGCCAGCCTTAACCACACCCGACTCCGATGGTGGGGCCTGGCTTACCTCTTCCAAATCGACTCTCGAGGGTGTGCGTTACCGTGTTGACGGCATCGACGGATCAGTCCGGATTGGACTTCTTCCCAGGTTGGTGATCACAGAAGAAGAACACCCAACGGACGCCAACGGAAAAGCAACCGCCCAGAAACTCCCATTGCCGGCCTTGGTCGCTGGACGGTTCCTGACCCAGAACGACTTCGATCGCTACCGCATCACCGCGAAAAAGGACCAAGTTTTGACGATCGAAGCCTTTGGAGATCGCTGGGGGGCGGAGATGATGGATACTGAGATCAGTATTCACGACTCCAAGGGAAAGCTGCTCAAAACGTTCAGTGACATCGCCGATCCGAAGGGACAACCGGCTGGGTTCTCTCTGGCGTCACTCGACGCCGGCGATCATTGGAAGGCCCCGGCGGATGGCGACTACGACATTGTTGTCCGAGATCTGTTCGCAGGCAGCGTCTACGGCATCGATCGGTCGTACCTGCTTTCTGTCGGACCCGTGCAGCCAGATTTCGAAGTCTTCGCGGTCCCTCACAACGCAAAAACGCCCGTCGGTATGTCTGTACCGTCCAACGGCCACGCACTGTTCGACCTCGTCGCCGTACGACGTGGCTCGTTCACGGGCCCCATTCGAATCGGGCCGCAGCCAGCCTCCAACAAAACCACTGAGGCCCCGTTGCTCACCAGCGCAGAGGTGTGGATTGCAGAGAACGGCCTGAGCGGCATCGGCAGCATGACGTCCCACCCGCACGACGATCGTTCCACCGGGAACGACATCGCCGAACTCAAACTACTGGCCGAATCGCAAATTTCCGGTAAACAAGTCACCAAAGAAGTTCATGCAGCCACCATCATTGGCGGCGGCAACCCGCTTGTCTCCCGCCGGACCGACCGCCTGGTCGTCGGCCGACTCGCCCCGGAACCCATTCGTGTGGACGTCGCCGCCGAAACTGTCGCCATTCAACCCGGAAGTTGGTTGCGAGCAGAGGTGACCGTCACAACTGCGCCTCAGGCGTCATTGAATAACGATGCCAAGTTGACATGGACAGGCTGGCCCGCCAAATCAAAACTCGATGCGGTCGCACTTCCCAAGGATGCGCCGACGACACTG
>CALJUK010000161.1 GCA_937975745.1 uncultured Planctomycetaceae bacterium
AATTCACACCTCGGCGCGCTGGCACGTCACCCAACCTGCTGAGATCGATGCAACCTCTGTAGATTTTGATGCGGCGAAATCGACACAGATGTTTGGCACCGACGCACTTTCATCCCCGAATTGGCGACCTCGGGGGTCCCGGTCAGCAGCCCGGGGTTACTCCACGGAAGAACCACTGCCCTCACCGGGATGGTGGCGTCGTGCGGCGTGCCAATGGGGACCCCGTGCTGCCGACGGCGGAGTATCCGTTATGTCGAGACAGCATTCAACACATCGACTCGACTCACGGAGCCGGATACATACGAACTATACTTCGTTCTTTTAGATTCGTATGTCAATATTCGCGGTTTTGGATTCGCAAATCAGGGAAAGTCGGATAGACTGCGATTCACCAACACGAACAGCACGTTTGATCTGGGGAGGATCAGCAAGATGACCAGACAAGCCTCCGCTCGGAAGAAGAAACCACCCGGCGTCCTCACCGTTAAGAACGGTAAGGCTTCGCAAGGGTGGACATTCCTGACGAATCATGGGCACGTCTTGGCAGTCCTTCACGCACATCCGCAAAAGGTGCTGAGGGATGTTGCCATCGAGGTCGGGATCACTGAGCGGGCCGTTCAGAAGATCGTTCAGGATTTGGAGGAGCACGGATTTATCGAACGGGAGCGCGTCGGGCGTCAGAACCACTACCGAATCCACAAAGGGAGATCGCTTCGCCATCCAATCGAGGCTCACCGCAACATCGGCGATCTACTAGAGCTGATCTCCGAGTGAAGCGAACAGAACCAACAATGAACAAGTCCAGCGAACCGCTTGTCGGGATCATCATGGGTAGCAAATCCGATCTACCCACAATGCAACACGCATCCGAACTTCTCAGCCAATTTGATGTGGCACACGAGCGGCGTGTGGTCTCAGCACATCGAACACCGGAGTGGATGGTCAAATATGCCCGCGACGCAGAACAGCGCGGGCTCAAAATCATCATCGCCGGAGCAGGAGGAGCTGCTCACCTGCCGGGAATGGTTGCTTCCATGACGACGCTACCGGTCCTCGGTGTTCCCATTCAGTCGCGGGCACTGTCCGGCCTTGATTCGCTGTTGTCGATCGTGCAGATGCCGGGCGGAGTTCCTGTTGGGACGCTGGCCATCGGCGATGCCGGGGCGAAGAACGCTGCATTGCTTGCTGCACGAATGCTCGCCAATGAATTGCCGACGCTGCGAGCCAGGTTGAAAAAGTTTGCGAGCGAACAGGAGAGCAAAGTAATGGAGGAATCTGAGCTATGAGCCGACCCATTCTTCCGGGTTCGACCATCGGTGTGCTGGGAAGCGGACAATTGGGCCGCATGTTCACGATAGCCGCCCGACGCCTTGGTTATCGCGTCCACGTGTTTTCTCCCGATGATGACACCCCATCCGGGCAAGTCGCAGACGTTGAGATTCAATCGAGCTACGATGACTTGGAAGCGGTGGCCGAGTTTGCACGGAAAGTCGATGTGGTGACGTTCGAGTTTGAGAACGTCCCTGTCGAGGCAATCGATGTGGTGAATCGTTATGCACAAGTTCATCCAGGAGGCCACGTTCTGCACACCACTCAGCAACGCAGTCGCGAGAAGGCATTCCTTCGGTCTGCCGGAATTCCAGTGACGCCGTTTCGTGTGGTGTCTTCTCTGGATGACTTGAAGGCGACATGCGATAGCGAGTTACCAGGCGTGTTGAAGTCGGCTGCATGGGGCTACGATGGTAAAGGGCAAGTCAAGGTTGAATCAGCGTGTCAGTTGGAGTCCGCGTGGTCGGAATTGAATTGCGACGAAGCTGTGCTGGAACGCTTCGTCGACTTCGATTGCGAACTTTCAGTGGTCGCTGCCCGCGGGCATGATCGAGCAGTTGCCATCTACGGGCCGATTGCGAACACGCACCGCAATCACATCCTCGACTTGTCGGTGACGCCGTTTGAGTTACCCGTGCGTATTCAGGAGGAGGCGATTGATCTCGCCCGCGTGATTCTCGCAGAGTTGGACGTAATCGGCGTGCTGTGTGTGGAGTTCTTCCTGACGACCGATGGCAAGCTGTTAGTCAACGAATTGGCTCCACGTCCGCACAACTCTGGGCATTTGACGATTGATGCCCATGCGACCTGCCAATTTGAGCAGCAGGTGCGGACTGTGTGCGGACTACCGCTTGGATCTGAGACGCAATTGCGCCCTGCCGCAATGGTAAACCTGCTTGGAGACGCTTGGCAGCACGGTGAACCTGACTGGTCGCGAGCGTTGGGCGTGAATGACCTCAAACTACATCTCTACGGAAAGCGAGAAGCTCGCATCGGCAGAAAGATGGGTCATCTCACCGTCTTGGCCGATTCGCCGATCAATGCCGCCGAGAAAGCGCTTGCTGCGCGGCGATCGTTGCTCGTGCAACACCCTTCCAGCGCTGTGGCAGATGCAATGGCATGACGTTAATTCCCACATCAACAACCCATTGACAAGGACGAGTGATGACTTCTTCCGAGAGTGAGACTCCTCCAAGCGAGCCAGTGGAGCAACAGGGCACGGTGTCGGAATCTGATTCATTCGACTCACTCCTGCAATGCTCCGATCTCTCCGGGTTTGACTTTTCAGGGTGTGATCTGCACGGTGCCACTCTACAGGGCAAGCGGCTCACCAAGACGAGTTTTGAAAACGCAGACCTTCGCGAAGCAGACCTCCGCCACGCGGACTGTACGGCTGCCTGTTTCAATGGCGCCAATCTAACCGGAGCCTTGTTTGGCAACGCAAAGTTGCATCAGGCCAGTTTGCGTCGAGCGAACCTGAGGGACACCAAGTTTGATCAGACCGACTTTACGCTGGCAGACCTTCGCGAAGCAGATATGAGCGGTTCCGAATTTGTGAACGTGGGATTCAACGGAGCAGATTTGACCGGAGTCAGTCTGAATCGAGCAAAAATGATTGTCCCACGAATGCGAACATCGATTCTCCGCGACGTTGATCTCTCGGATGCCGAACTTGAGAGTCCTGTCTTGCGGAGTACGGACCTGCGTGGTGCGACTCTCGAGGGGACATCCATCGCGAATGCAGACACCCACAATGCGAACTACGATGAACACCATGTCGCAATTCTCTTTGCGACGTCCTCGAAGGAGTAGCCGCCGCAAGTCCGGAACAGAGGTGTCGCTGTCATCTATTATGATCATGAAATGAATTCAGCAACGAACGATGGGATACTCCAGCGACTGGTCGAACGACTTGACGTTATTGTCCGCGAACAGGTCGGAGAATCGCTGGCTGATACGATGCAGCGAATCCGACGACTTGCGCTGGAACGCCGTGCGGGGCTTCCTGATGCTGAATCGCGGCTCGTCGATGAACTTCAACGACTCAGCCCCCGTGAGATGCGAGCTGTCATCCGCTGGCTCAGCCTGTTCTTTGATCTGGCGAACGTGGCAGAGGAACGCCAACGAATCGACATTCTCAAGAGTCGTGATGACTCAGCTCGCGCCAACGGAATCCCCCGAAATGAATCTATCGCCCAAGCCATTTTCGAGCTTCAACAGCAAGGCGTGTCCGCGTCTGAGATGCAACAGTGGCTCGATCGTTTGAAGATCGAACCGGTTTTCACGGCTCATCCATCGGAGGCCAAACGTCGAACGACTCGTCAACTTTTGCGACAGGTACGACAACTCTTGCCGAAGCTCGCAGCGTGTGACGCCGATTCTGCCGAAACAGAATTGCTGGCCAACCTCACAGTCCTTTGGCAAAGCGATTTGGTGCGACCGGATCGACCGCCCGTGATGAGCGAAGTCAGCAGGGGCGTATACTTCGCGTCAACGCTCTGGGATGTGGTTCCGCAGACATATCGCGAGTTGCGAACGGCTCTGCAAGCAGCATATCCCGAACACCATTTCGAGATCCCGCAGTTTCTCTCATTCGGAACCTGGATTGGTGGAGACCGAGACGGCCACCCCTTTGTCACGGCCGAGATCACGCGGACGACGTTCTCTCGCCTGCGTCGGGCTGCACTGGAAGGCCATCTCGACGAATGTAGACGTTTGCACAATCAAATTGTCATGTCCGATCAGCAGGTGCCGTCTGCACAGGCGCTGCGGGATCGTGTCGGCAAGTGTTGCAGGCAATGGCCCGAATTGGGCAATCGACTCAGTCCTGTCTCGAAGATGGAGACCTATCGGCGTTTCTTACGCATGCTGGAATTCCGGTTGGAACGAATGCTTGCGTCAATCAACTCGGGAGATCATGACGATGGCGGGTATACGTCGCTAAACGAGTTTCGGGGCGATCTCGCCTTACTCCGCCAGAGCATGCTCGCGAATCGCGGGCGGCGAGTTGTCGAGGTGTATTTGCAACCGTGGATCGATCTGGTTGATACGTTCGGTTTTCATTTCGCATCGCTGGACATTCGTCAGAACTCCGAGGTCCACCGACAGTGCCTGCGGGAAGTCATCGCCTTGCATTCGAATGGCGGAGTTCTCGCAAGCGATGTAAAGACGGTGGAGTTGCCCTCACGAACTGCTACGGCGATCCCCGTAGACTGTGATCGCTTATCCGAAGCATCACGCGAAGTGTTCGACACCTTTTCGCTGCTTGCGGATGAGTATGCGGCGTGGGGAAACGAGCCGATTGGCGGTTACATCATCAGCATGACGCATTCCGCGCTCGATGTGCTGACGGTGCTGTGGTTATGGCAATCGGCATGGACGCAGAACAACAACAGCCAAAACGAAGTTCCGTATCTTCCAATCATTCCCCTGTTCGAGACGATCGACGATCTTCGCAATGCTTCAAGCATTCTGGACGAATTGCTCAGTGATCTGCGCTACCAACAATATCTCACCACCCACGGCAAGCGACACCAAATCGTCATGGTTGGCTATTCCGATAGCACGAAGGACGGTGGCTATCTGACGGCTTGCTGGGAATTGCATCAAGCACAGGAAAGACTGGCCGCGGTTGCCGAACAGCATCACGTGGAGTTGACCGTTTTTCATGGTCGCGGTGGCTCACTCGGTCGAGGTGGCGGTCCAGCAGCACGAGCGATTCGATCGCTGCCACAGAAAGCAGTTGGCGGACGATTACGCGTCACTGAGCAGGGCGAAGTCCTTTCCGAACGCTACGACGACCCGGTCATTGCTCACAGGCATCTCGAACAGATCATCAACGCAACATTACTCGTCAGTGCAACTCCAGGCAGAGCGCCGGATTCCGTATGGGTTGACGCAATGGAATATCTGTCGGCCGAATCGCTTTGCAAGTATCGCGAGCTTGTAGAGCATCCCGGCTTTCTGCACTACTTCGACTGTGCGACGCCGATCAGCGAAATCGAAACTCTGCCTATCGGGTCTCGCCCCGCTCGACGCGGCCAGCGAAAATCGCTTAGTGACCTGCGTGCCATCCCTTGGACGTTTGCGTGGACTCAATCACGGTACATACTCCCCGCATGGTTTGGACTCGGCACTGCCGTCCGCGAGTTCGTCGACAACACGGACGAAAACTGTTCTATGCTGCGATCAATGTACACAGAGTGGCCAATGTTCCGAGCAATGATCGACAATGCTGAGTTGGCTCTCGCCAAGGCCGATATGCAAATCGCGCGATCGTACGCCTCTCTGACCACCGAGAATTCGAGCAACGATGTCTGGCAACTCATTTCATTGGAGTTTGAGAAGAGTCGCGGAGCGATTCTGCTGATCAAAGAGATCAACGAGCTTCTCGCAGACGTCGAATGGCTCCGGTCGTCTGTCCTGACCAGAAACCCGTACGTCGATCCTCTGAACCTCTCCCAAATCAACCTCCTCAGCCGTTTACGATCAGACGACGCGAGTGACGATATCCGTGACCTCGTACGCCTCTCCATCCAAGGCATCGCAGCAGGATTGCGGACTACCGGCTAAATGCGTCGGGGAACTCGGGCTAGCGGATGAACCTGTGATTGCCGAAGAAAACGCGTGGACCTGCCTGCGTATCGGTGTGCGGGTCGCGGCGCCGGATCGCCTGTAGGCCCGCAATCAGATTTTGACCATGGCTCGCGGAGGTTTACTGCCCGGCATCCGATTGATATTTCTGTCCCGCGTCGCTCATGGCTCGGAGACCAGATCGCCTGCTCCCGACCGCGCTGCGTGCGTCAGACTCTCGCGTGGCCGGAGCAGTGGAGCCACGCGGCCTTGCTGTAT
>CALJUK010000162.1 GCA_937975745.1 uncultured Planctomycetaceae bacterium
CCTTTCCCCCGCCTATTGGTTCGGCAACCAGGCGATCGTGCAGCGCTCACTGGGGGCCGAGAGTGAGTTTCAGGCGAAGGCGTCCTACGTCTGCGGAGCCGTGCTGAAGAATGTGATTCCGTTGATCATTGCCGTCCCGGGGCTGATCGCGGTGGCAAAGTTTCCCGATCTGGCGGAAGGTGATGCGGCCGTCCCGCGATTGATGGGGGAACTGTTGCCATCGGGCCTGCGCGGCCTGTTTGTGGCCGGTTTTCTGGCAGCATTGATGTCGAGCGTCGATTCGTACGTCAATGCGGCGGCGACCATTCTGACGCAGGACATCTACCGGCGGTTCATCAACCGGCAGGCTGACGAACAGCGTCTGCTGCGGATCGGACGGATCACGTCCTTCGCCCTTTTGGTTTGGGCAATTGTGTTTGCGTTTCTGTTCTTGGAAATGAGTGAAGAGGCGGGCCTGTATGCGATTTTCCAGACGCTGATGGCGTTCTTCCAGGGGCCCGCTTTGGCGATCCTCGTGTTTGGGCTGTTGTGGAAGCGGGCGACAGGCCGGGCGGCGCTGGTCGCGTTTGTCCTGGGAATTGGGTCGGCCGTCGGGTTGTTTGTTCTCAGTCAGGCGGTGGTTACCGAAGCGCTGGGATGGCAGCCGCTGTTTCAGATTCCGGACCCGTTCCTGTATTTTTCTGTCTGGGCATTTCTGCTGACGTCGGGACTGGTCGTGGTTCTCAGCTTATGCATGCGGCCTGACCCGCCAGAGAAGACACGGTTTGTCTACTCGAAGCAGCTGATTCAGCACCTGGATGATCCGGAACGAGGGGACAGCCCATGACACTATTGCATTGGATCGGTGAGACTGTCCGCGAGGCATTGGCGGCGATCCCATTGCCGGTCGTGCGGCTGATGTTCCTGGCAATCCCAGTGAGCCTGCTGATCTGGCTGTTCCAACTTCCGCGGTCGGAGACCTGTTTTCCGAAAGAGAACGGCCGCTTCGGTTTCGATTTGCGATGGGGGGCGGCGTTGGCTCTCTTGATCCAGATCGTGATCTACTCGGTGTTGTAATCGCTGAAACCGTCGGAGCCCCCGCTCTCTCAGAGAGAATTGCCCGTGGGGCGGGCACGACCTCGGAATGACCACGCTGAACACGCTTGGCGCTAACGTTGCAGAACATTCAGGCGGGTCGCCGAGGGCCGAATAGGTGGTTCAACACATGTTTGCGCAGAACATTCGCGATGAATGCATTGGCATGATTCTTGCGGCGAGGAGTGCTTTGCCGTGCCCAAATCAACACGAATTTCTGGGTGAATGGTGAACAGGTGATTCGGCAGGCCTGTTTCGGATCGATAGGGCAAACTGTTTGCGTCGCGGCGGTCGGTTGCTGAGCCGCTTGGGTTGCAAGGACGGACAACCAATCGCGACGGGGCCGAGAATCCACCGGTTGTCCTGGTTGACGGGTCTTCGTCTTCTGGAAGGTCATTTCAAAATCGGGTGTCCGAGCGGCGGCGACATTTCCCGGTGACTCTGCGAGCGACCGCATGCGGTTTCTTCCTTCGAGAGCCTGCGAACGAACGACGGGCCAGGCATCAACGATCGCAACAGCTGCCGTCGGCAGCTTGCCCGCGAAGCGTGCGCCGTCCGCAGAGCTGGCAACGGCATCTCTGGCATCGAAGAAATTTTATCACCCGGAACTGGACGGTCTGCGGTTCTTCGCTTTTTTTGCCGTGTTCGTTTTTCATCAATGGGGACACCGCCCCCATGCCATCGGCCCGGTTTCTCCTGGGATGGATCGGCTTATCGATTGGACTTTTAGTACCTTCATTGCCGGACAGGCAGGAGTGGACCTGTTTTTCTTGCTCAGCGCTTACTTGATCACGCGGTTGTTGGTTCAGGAGCAACGGCAGACGGGGCGAGTCAGTGTGAAGTCTTTCTACATTCGCAGGCTACTTCGCATTTGGCCCTTGTATTACGCGTTTCTCGCGTGGTCAGTCCTGTTTGAGTCTTCCATGTTGGGCAATGCTGGCCTCGGTGCAGACTTGGCGATCCCGTTTGCCGTCTTCTTGGGGAACTGGAAGTTCACGCAGCTAAGCGCATTGCCCAATACCTCGGCCGTGATCCTTTGGACGGTTTCGATCGAAGAGCAGTTCTATTTGATATGGCCTTTACTGTTCTGCTGGCTGAGTCGCAGCACGCTCGTCAAGCTGTGTTGGGGCTTGATCGGCAGCTCGTTCTTGCTGAGGGTCGTGATGACGCAAGCTGGAGCAATTGACTTCCACCTGCGGTCGAATACGCTCACTCAGATTGCTCCGCTGTGCGTGGGAATTCTGTTTGCCCTTCGGCACGAAAGTACACAGCGAATAACGCCGTTAAATCCGCTTCTCAAGAAGTGCATGATCTTGCTGGGGATGCTTCTGGTGGTCCTGTCGGTCTTCGCGTTCGACCTTCACGCTGAGGGGATGGACGCCGACCTGAAGAAGTTCGCGAACGTGTTCTTCTACCTGTCGACAACCGTGGGGAGTGCCCTGGTGTTTCGGGCGGCTGTCCAGTCACCGGCGGAAGCGTCGCAGCGACCGACTCTCTTCTCGAATCCTGTTCTCGTGTATCTTGGTCGAGTTTCCTACGGTCTGTATGTCTTTCACATGGTGGGCAACTACATTTCAAAGTGGTATTTCCTCGAAAGGCCGTGGTACGTCGCGGCTCCCCTGCAATTGCTCCTGGCGCTGGCGATTACAACCGCTCTCGCCGTTATTTCGTACTATCTTCTGGAGAAGCCCTTCTTGAAGTTGAAGGTGCATTTCACGAAGGTGGAGTCACGTCCAGGCGGATGACGACCGCACAGAATATCCGCGCAGAACACGCGGCGGAGGAGGCAGGCGAGAATGCCTTCGTTTTGCTCTGGCGGTGGCAGGCCATGTTGATCGGCGAGTTCACGCGGCCGAGGGGAGTCTTTTCATCTCTTGCGTCTGCTCATCTCGCGCATTGCATCCATCGGTACGCAAGTCCTGGAGTGGCAACGCAGACGATCCACTGGAATTCAGTGGGCTTCCTGCCCCTTCTTGCGGACGACTTGTCCGGCGTCGCGCGGGACGGCAGGAATGTGCGCGCGATTCAGGCCGGTGAGCTCTTGCCAGTTCTTAGCGCTCGGCCGTTCTTACCGTCTTCGAGGTGAGGCGATTCAGCCTCCGACCCACGGTCCAAGATGGTCCGGGGTCTCCAGGGAGGCAGATTCGATGTGGCAATTCTAGCCCTTGGGTGGAACGGCCGAAGTTCTGAAAACCAGTTGGTTTACGACATTGCGGACGCCTTCGACGGAGCGGGCGACATCACGAACATCGACGCAGTCGGAATCCGCTTCGACGACACCTTCCAGGCAGACACCATCGTTCATTCGTCGAACGACCAATCCTCGGAAATTGAGGGTCGATTCCGCCATCAATCGGCGGCGCACTTCCAGTTCGACCGAATGAGGATCCACCAAGATCGATTGAGGATCCACCAAAATCGACTCGCAGTCGATCGCATCCCGCAGCAACACGTCTTGCCCTCCAGATTCTGATTGCGCCATGAGTCTCGACTCCATTCCTAAACGTGTATCGGAACACCACATCCGAGTCCGATTCCCGAGACAGTTTTCTTTTCCCGGGACAGTTTGCTTCCAGTTGGCCACCACCTTCCTGTGAGGACCACCCTGTTCCGGGACCTCCGCCGGTTGCGCACTCCTCGGGAGTGTATTGTTGCTTGCCGCGTTGGTGTCCAGAGTCAGCCTGCGTGAGCAAAACACGGAGAATTGTGGCTGAGTGAACGTCTGGATCACATGGCAGTCAACAACTGACGCAACTTTCGGGTCGGACTCGCTATTCCCTTTGCATCGCTCAGCGATGCTTTAACTGACTTACAGTCTAACGAGCCCCAAAAAAAATCGAAGGCGAGGTTGTGAATTTCTTGTCAAAATTACAAAGGTGAATGCAGGGCGTGTGGATTAACCTCGCTATCTGCGAAGTTCGTCGGCATCGGCCAAGTGGCCGAGTCACCCGCGAAATGTTGGGAAAACACTCCAAATACGTAGGAAACCTGCCTCCTGCTGTCCCCCGGCGGGAAATGCGATCAGCAACTGCTGTTGGAGAGAATGAGAGAGCAAGTCGTGTGCCAGGGCCGTTTCGCAGTGGAAATCATTTGGGACCACTCCGTTCCCGGGGCGTGCTTCCTACCGGACCCGTTCTTACTGGTTTGGTTTGGTGTGCACGGGGGGACTCCGGCGGACCGGGGCCGGGCAACAGTCGGCCGGGCAAACATCGTGGTTGGGGCCGAAACATCCGATGGCGCGCGGCTCGGATCGGGGGTCCAATCGCTCTTCGATCAGTTCCCGCAGCATCGCGACAAACTTGGGGTGAACGCCGACCGACGCCGCCCGGACGTAGTGCATTCCGAGTTCTTCCGCCAGATCTTTGGCTTCGCAGTCCAGGTCGTACAGGACTTCCATGTGATCTGACAGGAAACCGATCGGCAGGACGACGCATTCGTTGTGTCCCGAATCGTGTCGTGCCTTCAGGTGGTCGAGAATGTCTGGTTCCAGCCAGGGAACTTGCGGCGGGCCACTTCGGCTTTGGTAAACCAGGGACCAGCGATCTTCGGAGAGGTCGCATTGCTCGGCGACCAGCCGACAGGTCTCGCGGAGTTGCTTCTCGTAGTCGCAGCCGGCAGCCATCGAAGCGGGAATGCTATGTGCCGTGAAGGCGACCTGCACCCGCTCTCGTTCGCCTGATTCTTCAGGGAATTGCCTCAGTGCGGCCGACAGATTTTCGGCGTTTGCATCGATGTAGAGCGGATGATTGTAGAAGACGCGCAGCTTGTCGACTTCGAGGGCTTCGGCTCCGACGGCTTCCTGGGACCGCTGGATGTCTTCGCGGTACTGTCGGCAACTGGAGTAAGAGCTGTATGCGGCCAGGACGAGTGCGAGGGCTTTCTTGATGCCGTCGTCTGTCATCTGCTGCATGGTCTCTGCCAGCATTGGATGCCAATTCCGATTTCCCCAGTAGATCGGCAGGTCAACACCGGCCCGATCAAGCTCTTCCCTCAACGCGTCGATCAGATCACGAGTCTGTTGGTTGATGGGGCTGACGCCGCCGAAATGCCGGTAGTGCTCGGCTACTTCGGCCAATCGCTCTTCGGGGATGCCCCGTCCGCGGGTCACGTTTCGCAGGAATGGCATGACATCGTCCATTCCTTCCGGGCCACCAAATCCCACGACTAGAATGGCCTCGTAGGACGACGACATGCCAGAACTCCTGCAAAACGGGGGCAAACTGCGAAACAGGTCTGCCACGGGACTGGGAACTGCTGCCTCCATTATTCCCGCCGGCTTGCGGAAGGCAAACCTTGAAAGCCCTCCGAAACCACCGTTGAACGAAGATTGGCCGGGTGACTGACAGCACAGGACAGAAAAATTGAGAAGTCGCCTTGACCGTCCGGCCCGAATCGCGAGAATGCCGCCGGCTGAAACGTCATTCTGACTGAGATACACCTTCCCCTTCCTTTGCTTCCCCCAATTGCTCTCCAACGGCGTGACTCCATTCGCCCATGACGGGTATCGCGCAGGATGCGCGAATCAGTGGAGTTGTTCGTTCGAGATGGCTGAAGCCTAACGTGAGAAATACCCCCATGGCTGGCAGGGACGCTCGTCGCGGTTTGCTCCGGCTGGGAATGCCGCCAGCGACCGTTAGTTTGCGTCGGGTGTTTCCCTGGGCCAGCTTTGTCTCGTGTGCCGATCTACAGGCCACTCATGTGACCGACCACTGCGATGACTGCCGGCCGGGGAGCCTGTTCGTTGCGATTCCCGGGACACGGTATCACGGCGAGCAATTCGTGCAGGAAGCAATCCGCCGCGGTGCTGTCGGTCTGTTGGTCAGTCGGCCGATTCCCGATGCTGTGGTTCCCCAGTGCGTTGTTCGGGACGTTCGAGGGGCTTACAGCCGACTGTTGGCCACTTTTGCCGGTCGGCCGCACGAATCGCTGAAGACGCTGGCCGTGACCGGTACGAACGGCAAAACAACCGTTTCGTGGATGTTGCGGTCAATCATTGCTGCCGCCGGGTCCACCTGTGGGATGCTGGGGACAATTGAATATTCGGACGGCGTCCAGACTGTTTCCGCCGAGCTGACGAATGCCGGTCCGGTGGACGTCTGGGACAGGGTGC
>CALJUK010000163.1 GCA_937975745.1 uncultured Planctomycetaceae bacterium
GACTACGTGGAGCAAATGTACGTGAAGGCCTCGGGTGGCCTGTCGTGCGACATGCGGAAAATTCCCTGATGGGGTCGAGGCATCGCGATCAGCCGCCGCGTCGATCGACACCGCTGCCAGAGCGCCCCTCGATTTCATGGGTCTCCGCCGCTTATCATTAATCGGATGCAATGCCTGCGACTTTCAATTCGAGGAAAGCCGTCGCTGCGGCCAAGTTTGCTCTACGCCGTGACGTGTCTGGCGGCGTTTTCGGTCCACGATCCGGCATCCCACGGATTGCGTGCGGGTGGCGCTCCGAAATCCGCCAGAATTCCAGCAGAATCCCGCGAGTATGATGGGCTCACGCTGGAGAAGTGGCGCGAACGAATCAAGTCGCTCGACTTCCGTTCGGAGGACGCAGTCCAGGCAATTCCCGGGTTAACCGCAATCGTGGCGGATCGCGAGGCCCCCTGGTTCAACCGCCGCCAGGCCGCAATGACATTGGGGCGCATCGGCAAACCCGCGGCCTCGTCTCTCCCCGTATTGCGGGACTGCCTGTCAGAGCCCCAGCCGGTTGAAGGTCCACACCCGACCACGTGGGTCGCCAGTGCCCTGGGTCTGTTCGGCCCGGTGGCAAAGGACGCGACTCCTGACTTATTGAAGATCGCAGCCGATCGGTCCCGGCCGGTCATCCAACGCGTGGCGGGGATCGAGGCTTTGTCGCAAATCGGCCCCGCCCATCGGCAGGCGATTCCGGCATTGCGCGACTTGCTGACAGACGAAGATCCCATTGTGCAGACGGCCGCCGCTGAAGGAATCGCGTATCTGGGACCCGCGGCGCAGGTTTGCGTACCGACACTGACTCGGCTGCTACGGGCCGGCAGCCCGCGGATGCGTTTCAAGTCGGCTCAGGCATTGGCCAAGATGGGCCCCGCCGCCGAGATCGCCATCCCCGCCGTCGTCGATGCACTCGTGTTCGATGACAGTCCAGAAGTCCGTGACGAGGCGGGAAACATTTTGGCTGCCATCGGTCCAGCCAGTCTCGACCCGTTGCGTCAATTGGCAGGTGACAGCGATGCGGAAGTTCGCTGGCGTGCAGTCCGAGCACTCGGACTGATGGGACAACTCGCGCGTCCTGCACGGGCAACACTGGATGCGGCACTCGAAGACCCCAATGAGACCGTCCGGGCCGAAGCTCTCAGCGCTCACTGGGCGGTGTTCGCATCCCTCGACAACATCCTTCCGTTGGCAATCGAGTTGTTGCAGTCAACAGATCGGCAGCAACGGATTCGGGCCGCCCGGTTTCTCGTCGATTTGGGCCCCCGTGTCAGGCGCGTCCTGCAGCAGCTCAAGACGGTACCAGAGGCTCCCCGTACCGAGGGCCGGCGCGCGGCGGCCCAGGTCATCCGGGCACTGAGTGATCGCGAGATCCCCTGAAACGAAGGAACGCCAACTTGCCGGCCTGGTCGACGTTTCCACCGGCCGCTGTCGATCCGAACCACGTGAGGTCAGCTCCATGTCGGGATGCAGCCCACGGAACTCTGTGCGCTACAGGAACTCGTCGTCTTCCTGCAGAGAGTTCTCGGTGATCAACGTGTGCCCTTTTTCGCGGAGCACACGCAGACTCTGGTCGATGTCGTCCGTGTAGACGGCAATTCCACCGTGACCCCGCCGCCGATAGAGCAGCGGATACGTGTAGAAGATGTTCTGCTCCGCCTGCAGCAACGCCGTAAAGATGCTGACGTAGGGTGCCGGTGTGTCGGGCAACGCCACGCCGATGATGTCTGTTTCGTAAAAGGTAAAGTTCGATAGCTCGAAGACTTCACGAGCTCGATCGGTATGGTCAACGATCAGGCGGGCGACGGCGTAATCGATCGAGTCGACAATACTGAGTGCGACGACACGCAGGTC
>CALJUK010000164.1 GCA_937975745.1 uncultured Planctomycetaceae bacterium
CTGCCGTCTCGAGTCGGTTGGCCGACACAAGGCTGCTGCCACGGTACTGCCCGGATGGATTGTTCCACAGCCGGGTTCCACCGAGGAACCAGATCTCCCCGTGTGGCTCGATCTGGAATTGCAGCCCGACTTCCTCGACGGCCTCCAGCCAGGGCTCGAAGAAGACCGGTTGGCCGAGGTGGACACGTTTGTCGATCCACGCGACGGCCGAGTCCTCCAGCCGCCGTCCTCGCCCCAGAATCCGTTCGCGGGCCGACATGCCGAATTCCGACTTGATGACCCACCCCGTTTCGTCACTCTCGAGTTGTCGAAGCTGTTCGGCGACGGCGGCGACCGATTCCAGCCGGGCAGCCTGACGGACAGTGGCACCCAGCTGCCTTTCGCATTCCCAGGAGAAGCTTCGGGCGTTTACACGCCGGACTACGTCGAGGGGGGGCAGTTGAGATGCGAGTCCCAACTGGTTCGCGAGTTGCAACGAGGCCGCATCCCAACCCCAAGGAACGAGTTGCACGTCTGCCGGCAGCGTGCGCCGCTCTTTCTCCAGTTGCTGTCGCGTGAAGCACCTTGGTCGGGCCAATCCGGCAGTCGATAACTGCTGCAAAAATTCGTCGGGGAGGGGGGCCTCGGTCAGGATGAAGTCCTGATCTGTCGCGATCGCCAGCCAGGCAGCTGCCATCTCGACATTGAGGCGACGGAGCAGTTGCGACGGCTGCCAACCGGTCCCCAGCGCCAATCGATGTTCGAACTCGAAGTTCCCGACGAAGCAACGGAGCGTACGCGAGTCCGACATGCGGGTGACCCCTGTTGAACGTCAGGCTCTGTCGGTCAGCTGCTCACTGCACACCGCGGCGGTCCCGTGGTCGTTCTCTCTTGCGAGGCCTGAGGAAAAACGCAATGACGGCCACTGCAATCGCGATGGGAATGGCAACACGGGCGACTTTCGGCCAGGCGGCCAACGAGGCGGCAGCCAGCAGGACGCCGATAAACGCCGACGGTGAGACGTTTGCCCAAGCCGCTGCCCGACTGCCGCTGGGCAACGCCAGCCAGAACGCCGCCAGCACCATCCCAATTCGCACGAGCATGCCGACCCAAACCGTGGTCCCCCAATCGGACTGCCAGAGAACGATTCCCGTGCTGAGGCAGACGACCGATAGCAGGCCGATCACTCTACGCTGAAAATTCCAGGACTTCGCCGGTGGGTCACTACTCATGGCGGCCATTATGTCGGCTTGATGTCCGTGATCGCAATTCCCACGGATGTCGAGTTTGTATTCTGCCCTGGCTCTCGAGCCGCGACCGCATCCTCCACCATGTTGTTTCCGGACCGGTTCCGTGGAAGCAGCACGCATTCGACACGTCGTCGTGCGGGTCACGGCCACCGGGGTCCCAATTCGAATCGTGGGGCGCGGCGTTATCGGGCCTTGCCGCGGATTCGTGCGTCGAGGAACTGCCCCAACGCCTCGGTGAATGGTGTCGTGGTGACGATCTTCTCGTGGTCGATACGGGCGGCACCTGATTGCCGATGCAATTCTTCACAAAATGTCTGGTACCGTTCGAGATAGTGGGCTCGGTAGCGGTTCGGATCGACCAGCTGACGATGAGCGGGGCGTTCGATACTGCGGAATTGTGTCGGATTCTGAAACGCGAAGTCTTCTTCTTCCGGCGCCACAATCTGCAGGAGGACTACTTCGTGGTGTGCATGTCGAAACTGCCTCAGTGCCGCCATTAACGGATCCAGATCGTCAAACGCATCGGTCAAGACCACGATCAGACTTCGACGTTTGAGCAACGGGCGTATCTGAACCAAAGCCGCCGACAGCGACGTCTCGCCACCCGGCTGACAGTTTTCGAGAATCGTCGTCATCCGGTTGAATGTTTGTGGGCGGGTGGAAGGTTCGATCCGCTCACGAACCGTATGGTCGAATGTCATCAGGCCGACGGCGTCGCGTTGCTGAAGCAGCAGGTAGCCCAGTGCGCAGGCCAGCAGTCGGGCGTAGGCGAGTTTACTGAGCGTTCGGCCCGAATAGCCCATACTGCCGGAGGTGTCGACCAGCAGGTAAGCACGGAGGTTGGTTTCGTCTTCGTATTCTTTGACGTAGTACTTGCCAGTCTTACCGTAGGCCCGCCAGTCGATATGGCGGATTTCGTCCCCCGGATAATATTGCCGGTGCTCGACAAACTCGACACTGGCCCCTTTGAAGGGGCTCTTGTTCTGGCCTTTCATTTAGCCCTCGACGACCAGCCG
>CALJUK010000165.1 GCA_937975745.1 uncultured Planctomycetaceae bacterium
ACTGCTGGACCCGCTCCTGCATCAGGTTCTCGTAAAGTTCGTCGCGCACCTGCTCGATGTCGGAGACCACAGTCTCGGTGTAGCCTTCGCACAGCAGAATGGCATATCGGTTGAGGCCGATTTGAATGATTCCCGAGACTTCCCCTTCCTTCAGCTTGAACGCGGCCTTTTCAAGTTCGTCGTGTCCGGCGAATCGGCGGATGGGCATGATCGCACCGCCCAAAGCCCGGCTGGTCGCATCAATCGAGTTTTCCCGCGCCAGACGCTCAAAGTCGGTCGGGTTCTTGATGGCCTTCTCCCAGGTTTCTTGCGCCCGGCGGAGATTGTCTGTCATAATCATCCGTGCTTTGACCCGCGGGCCGTAATCCCGCACGAAGGCACGCTGCAAATCCTGTTCGGTGATGTCGGTCTGCTCGCCAGCCAGTTTCCGTAAGGCCAGCATGGGCCAGATGACATCCCGCTGGTACTGGGCCGCCGTCATCCCTCGTTCCGACTGGATCATCTGGTACCACGAGTCGATTGGCAGGTTAAACGACTGAGCGATCTTCATGACTTCCTGGTTGACCTCTTCGGCCGTCACCACGACGTGACGCTGCTCGCAGGCACGTTGGATGATTGTGCGGCTGATCAGGTTTTCCAGGACATCGCGGCCGTAGAGTGCAATACACTCACGGGCCAGATCATCCTGGGTAATGATGATCGATTCTCCGACACGGGCAACCGGCATCAGGTTCGGTTCGCGACTGTTGACCTTGGCCACACCGGCCTGATTGCCGGCAGTGGGGGAGTCGACACCTGCGGTTCCCTCGTGAGCTCGGAAAACCTGCAGCAACCCGCCAGCGATTAAGACAGCCGTAACTGTTCCGCCGAGCAACAGCGTGACTTTGCGGTTTCGACTACGCTGCTGCGCAGTCGCGGGGGAGTGATTCCTTTCACCCATTTCAGCGAATCTCCGATACTTTGCGGGTTCCGTTCGGAAGCATTCCTGGGCGTCTCGATTCGCAACGATTTCCGGGGTCTGGCATGCAGTTTGTTGCACAACCATCGCGACAGGACGCCTGCGTCCATGCAAATTCGGCCGGTTTATATGGCAGGTTTCAATTTGGGTCAACAGCGGTTTGCCACTCGACGGGTCTGAAATTCGCTTGGCGACAAGATGTTAAGTAACGATGTGCAGCGAACGGATGAGATTGACGGGCTGGATGGCGGCAGAAGCCGGCGTTGAGGGGGAAAAAAAGAGCCCCCAGACCACGGCAGGTGATCTGAGGGCGTTGATTTGGGCTCATTCAGGCCCCGAAAAGTCTTGGGCTCGTTTCCAAGCGATGGATCAGTACTCACCGACAACCA
>CALJUK010000166.1 GCA_937975745.1 uncultured Planctomycetaceae bacterium
CTGCTGGCGGACGAGATCAACCGGGCCACTCCGAAAACACAGTCGGCCTTGTTGGAAGCAATGCAGGAAAGACGCGTCACCGTGCTGGGTGAATCGCACGACTTGCCGCGACCGTTTTTCGTGCTGGCCACTCAGAACCCAATCGAACTGGAAGGCACGTACCCGCTTCCGGAAGCCCAACTTGACCGGTTCACGTTCCGGATCAATGTCCGGGGAATTGACAGTGGCACACTCGAACAGATTGTCTCGACGCGCCAGCACGGCCGCCCTCCCGAACTGCACGAAGTCCTTTCTGCGGACGAACTCGACTGGCTGTTCACTGCGGCGGATCGGGTCCATCTGCCACGCGCTCTGTCGAATTACATTGCCCGGCTGGTGACAGCCACCCATGCAGATCAGCCAATGGCGACCGAAGCGGCCAAGCGTTATGTTCGCTTCGGCGCGTCGCCCCGTGCCGGAATCGCATTGGCGGCGACGGCCCGGGCAGCCGCTTTGTTAGCCGGAAAACCGAATGTCGGTTTCGAAGAAGTTCGCCGGACGGCTTCCAGCGTGTTGGGGCATCGAATCATTCTGGATTATGCTGCACGAATGGATGGCTGGACACCGCAGACAATCGTCGAGAACCTGCTCGACGAAGTCGCTGAAGTGGCCCGCGACATTCCCGGAGACATTCAGGTCTGATCCAACCATTCCTGGCGAACGTTCACTTTGCGTTGTCTCTCGCAGCTTGTCCGACTCGGTTTGAACTCATCAACGGCCGCTTCGATGCAGCCATGTATCCCGTGAGTGGGAGTTATCGTGAAACGAGTCCTGCCTTCAACCTTCGGTTTTCGGATCGGTCGGCTGCTGGCAGTCTGCGCGGCATTGGTGGGACTCGCTCGCGCTGAAACCGTGTGGGCGATTGGAACGGAATCGACGCAGGCTGAACGCGATCTGATTGTCACCGTCGACTCGCGGTGGACCGGCGGAAGCTGGGGCGGGTACTACCCACTCCGCATTCGAGCCAACAATCGATCCGTAGAACGGACCGTCCTGTTTCGTTTTAAAGGCCCCAATGACCAACCGTCAACAGATGTGTCTCGCGAAGTAACAATCTCGGACAACTCGGCTGTCCAGTTCACACTGCTGGTCCCATTGACGTGTGAAGTCACCTCTGGTCGGTTGACTGTCAGCGAAAACGGTCAGGACCTGGCCACGTTTTCCATCGCGCTTCCCGGCTTCCAACCGCAAGACTCTGGTCATCCCGCGACTCTGGTGATCACGGACGAACTGGTGGACTTTCGACCGCTCGACTCGGCCGTTCGATCTATTCTGATGGCAGCGGCCCCCGCGATGCCGATGCATTACGGGTACATGCCTGCCGGAGGTAACGAATACCACGAGGTCATTGCCCCTGTGATGCTGCCGGACACTTGGCTGGCATACAGTGGCGTCGACCTGGTCGCGATTCCATTCGACACACTGGCACGGCTGTCCCCCTCCAACCGGTCGGCCCTCGTCCACTGGTGTCGCACCGGTGGAAACCTCCTCCTGTATCCTAGCAGCCATGACGACCAGCCACAGGCACTGCGCGAGCGCGCCGTTCGCCTGCTTGGCCTTCCGGCGACAATGTCGGCCGAAAAAGAATGGCGGCCGGCCAGCTCGACGGAGCGACGTACCATCCCCGTGGTGGCGGTCGACGATTACGGAAATGCGATCATTCCCGGCGGTTCTCCGGGGATGCCGATTCCTGCCATCGACGTCACGGAAGCGGTCAAAGGCCGTGAAACAATCGAGCCCGCCGAGGCACAACGCCCGAAGTTCGACTGGCGCGTCGATCCCCCACCGTTTTCAAGCCAATCGCTCATGGCGGGTTCGGTCACCGTCTTTTCGATGAACCCGTTCCCCGGCCAGCCACTCGACTGGGCCTGGTTCCTGGAGTCCCTCCCTTTCGATAAAGCCCGTTGGCGGGAGCGGACCGGAATTTCTGCCCGGGGGGCGAACGACCATTTCCGATCGTTCTCCATACCTGGCGTCTCGGACGTCCCGGTGACAGCGTTTCTGCTACTGATCACATCATTCTCAATCGTGATCGGCCCGCTGAATTACCTGTACTGCATGAGGCAGCGGAAACTTCAACTTCTGGTCGTCACCATCCCCGCTATTGCGTTTGGAACCAGCGTATTGCTGTTTGGCTACTCGCTTGTCGCCTATGGAATTTCGACGAAGGCTCGGTCGCGGTCCCTCACGCTGATCGACCAGCCCAGCCTGTCGGCAGTCACAACGACACGGATGGCGCTTTATTCGGGGATGGCTCCATCGGACGGTCTGTCGGTCTCGCCCGAGACGGCCGTCTACAACGTCTGGCCTCCCTCTGGAACGGTGCAGTCGGGCGAGATTGACTGGACACAGGGGCAACAAGTCGCGGGGTGGCTCCGCTCGCGCACTCGAACGCAATTTCTGACGGTCCAACACCACGAATTTCGCAGCCGCCTGACCATTCGCCCGGTCGACGCTGACCGTCTGTCAGTCGACAACGGCCTCGAATGGAATCTGTCTCTGCTCGCCGTTGCCGATGAAAGCGGAAAGGTCTTCTTCGGCCGCAATATTCCCGCTGGCGGGACCGCCACGTTGTCTCCGATCAGCTCGACGGATCAGCGGGACCTGGGCTCGGCGATCCGGACCCACCAGCCGGAAGAAATCGATGTCCGCAATGGATCGTCCTTTCTCAACACTCTCGTCACGACCCGCAGACGTTGGCGGGGTCCAGCCGAACAATGGAAGGCTAGTGGCGGTTTTCTGGAACAATCGTTGCAACAACTCACTCAGTCACTCAGTAGCCCCGCTGGAATGAACCCGGGCACCTATTTCGCCGTCGAAGAGGGCTATTCAAGCAGTGACCTGGGTCTGCGGAATCTGCAGCAGATCGACAGCGACCACTTCATCGCGGGTCGCTATTGACTCCCACAACGCTGAGCGTTTCCTGACTGTCGACGACCGTCGCGACTTCGAGTTCACGAATCATGACACACTCTGACGAATCCGAAATCCTGGCCTTCCACGGTGACTCGACCGAGTTGCCCCGTGGCAATGGAGTCGGCACAACCCTTGCCGATCCCGGCGACGGGACAGCCGAGGGAACGCTCTCGCGCGAACCGGTCCTGGAAGTACTCGGTCTGACCCGGCATTTCGGAAAGTTGAAGGCTGTCGACGACGTGTCTTTTCGGGCCTATGCCGGCCAAGTCATCGGCTTCATTGGGCCCAACGGAGCCGGCAAAACGACAGCCATGCGGATTCTGGCCACACTCGACACCCCAACGTCTGGTGATGCTTTCATTTGTGGCAGTTCGGTGGTGGACGACCCGGACAAGGTTCGGAAAATACTCGGTTTCATGCCGGACAGCTTCGGCCGTTACACGAACATGAACGTCGTCGAGTATCTCGACTTTTTCGCCCGGGCGTACGGTTACCGCGGTGCTGCGAGGGCAGATGCCGTCGAGCGTGTGCTGGTCTTCACCGAGCTTCGCAAGCTGGCCGACAAGCCGATTGACACACTCTCCAAAGGGATGAGCCAGCGGCTGTGTCTGGGGCGAACTCTGGTCCATGACCCGGATGTCATGGTGCTCGACGAACCGGCCGCCGGTCTCGATCCGCGGGCCCGTGTCGAACTGCGGGAACTGATACGGCTGCTGGCGATTGAGATGAACAAGACGGTCCTGATCAGCTCGCACATCCTCACCGAGCTGGGCGAAATCTGCGATTCGGCCGTCATCATCGAGGCCGGACGGATCGTGGCCCAGGGTTCGATTGAAGAACTACAACAGCAGCGTCGTCAACGCCGCCAGGACGAAGCCGTCGTACTGGCAGCCCGAGTTCTGAAGGACGCGAATCGACTGGAGAAGTGGCTTCTGGAGCAACCATTCGTCAACCGTGTTGCCGTCGCCGGCAACGTAGTCTCGTTTGAATTTGGCGGGAACGACGAAGCCCAGGCGGCGTTACTGGCGAACTTATTGCAGTCGGGATTTTCCATCGTCGAATTCCGCGGCAAGACGCAAAGTCTGGAAGACGCCTTCATGGCTTTAACCCAAGGTCTTGTGCAGTAGAACGCGTGCCACAACCCATATCTCGCGAGTCTTCGCCCCGCAACACTGAGGACAAGAACGAAGTACATCGGGATATTGGAATCGCTTCAACAGAAAACCTGACGTCGTTGGGACGTCCGTTTGAGGGGCAGACATGCCGGCGTTGGAATCGACATCTCGGTTGCTCGGACGACTGGGTGACCTCGCGAATCCCATCCTCGTGAAGGAAACACGCCAGGCATTTAAGAGCCGGCAGTTTGTCGTCACGTTTCTGCTGGTGTTGTTCGCCTCGTGGATGATCTCGACGTTTGGTGTGCTGATGGCGGGAGACCTGCTGGAATACGAGGCCGTCGCGCCTGGCTTCTTCTTTGCGTATTACATGGTCCTGGCAATTGCCATCTTCATTGTCGTTCCGTTGGGTGCACACCGCAGTATGCTGGCCGAACGCGACGAAAAGACACTGGAGCTGCTTACAATTACCGGGCTCTCTCCCCGACGTATTGTGTGGGGCAAACTCCTCAGCGCACTCGTGCAGCAGTTCTTGTACTACTCGGCCATCGCCCCTTTCATTGCCTTTACGTCACTGCTGGACGGTTTTGATTCTTTGCGAATCTCTTTTTTGTTGACTGTCTCCGCACTCATCTCGCTGGGAATTTCGATGTTCTCAATCATGATCAGCACGGTGTCCCGGAAAAAACAGTGGCAGGCGTTTTCGTCGTTCACTCTCTTCGGTGGGCTGATCTGGATCATGTGGAGCGTGTTCGCGATGGTCGGATTCGTTCTCGCGGGAGAGCTGGCGCTGGACGACCCCGACTTCTGGATGGGATTTGGCATCGCGTTTATTGCAGCAGCCACATATTTCGTGCTGTTTCAGCAGATCACCGTTTCGCAACTGACTTTTGAGGCCGACAACAAGACGACCGCCATTCGCGCGACCTGTACCATCCAGTTCGTACTGCTCTTTGCGTGGGCAATATTCGTGTCGGCGCATCCCGATACG
Organism: uncultured Planctomycetaceae bacterium; assembly: GCA_937975745.1. Lineage (GTDB taxonomy): Bacteria > Planctomycetota > Planctomycetia > Planctomycetales > Planctomycetaceae > CALJUK01. The sequence continues at coordinate 5,062 of CALJUK010000166.1, forward strand.
GTGGCCGTCATTCTGACATTCGCGATGCTGCACATGGGAATCACCGGGCTGTTCTTCTGCACCGAGAATGACGTACTCTCCCGCCGAGTCCGTCGCAGCCTTCCGAAGAACCGCCTGCTCCGACTGCTGTCGGCCCCCTTTCTGCCGGGGGGGTATTACGGCTTTCTGTACCTGCTAATTCATGTTCCTTTGCTGTGGCTGACGGCCTCGCTGCTGCGTGTTTCCGTCGCCGGGGTGCCGGACTTGCTCACGAAATTCGCGGCCATCGCTTTCGAGTTATTCACAGGTGGCGGATCGCACTGGAATCCGTCTCTGCGGGCGTTGACCGGTAGCCTTGCCTGTGTGGTGATCTTTCTGGGGTTGGCGCTCTGGATCGGACGCCGTCTCCAGCGAATCCCGCACGAAGTGCAGCCCGCGCATCTGCGTGTCCTGGTGGTTCTGATGCTGGCGACCGGAACAATCGGGCCGTATCTTCCGCAGCTGGTCATGAAACAACCGTCCGAAATTGCCCCCCTCTGGTTCATTACGAATCCGTTTCACACACTCACGACAATCAGCTCTCGTAGTGATCCCTGGGCCTCGAATCTGACCACACTCTTGTTTTATGCGGCGATGGGTATTGTTGCGATTAATCTGCCGGCCTTACTGCGAAACCTTAAAGAACTGCTCAGCGATCCACTGCCACAAGGAGAGAGACCTACCGCAGCCGAAGCGCCCGCGGCCGTCTCGGCTCCCGCTTCCACCACCCACACGGAAGGAAGCCCCGCATGAAAGACGATCCGCAGGTCCAGCGTGCCGTCAGTCAGTACCAGCTGGGACTTCCCCGGTCACCCGTTGCGGGACGTGCTGGGGAGTTGCTCGGTCGCGGAACGGGAAGTTCGCTGGAATTCCTCGAACACCGCGAATATGCCCCCGGCGACGACGTCCGACACCTCGACTGGGCCGCCTATGCCCGATCGGATGCGTTGATGGTGCGACTGTATCGCGAGGAGATCAGCCCCCGGCTGGAAATTTTGCTGGATGCCAGTCGCTCGATGACGTCCGGTCCGGAAGGCATCAAATCCCGGTTGGCTTGCCAACTGGCGGCCATGTTTGGCCTGCTGTCCGGACAGACGGGAGGACGGCCCGTCATTCGGGTGATGGACGATTCAGCAAAATTTCCTGCCCTCGAACTCGGCGAACTGCAACTCCTCTCGAAGTTGGATTTTGCCGGGCGTGAGACTCTGCCCAACTTGCTGGCCCAGCGGCGGTTTCCACTCTCGCGACAATCGGTGCGGATCGTCATCAGCGATTTCCTGTTCCCTTGCGATCCGGCCGGACTCATCCGCCGACTCGCGTCCGACGCCAGCGTACTGTGGGTCGTCCAAGTCTTGCACGGCTGGGAAGCCGACCCTCGGCCGATGGGAGGGCGACGACTGATCGATGTCGAGACCCGGTCGGAACTCAATTTGATGCTCAATCCCCAGACAATCGAGCGGTATCGACAACGGCTCGCTGCGCTGCAGGCCGAACTCATGCGACAATGCCGTCGTGCCCATGCCAGCTTCGTTACCGTCACGGCCGACGACGGGCTGGACCGCATCTGCCGCGAGTCACTCTGCCCCCCAGGCATTCTCCGGGCCGGCTGACAACTCGCACTCGCGCAATGGAAGCGACGCCGTCATTTTAAGAGCAACGTGATATGTGGTTTGCCAATCCGTGGGGCCTGCTGGCTTTTCTGTCGATCCCGACCATTGTCGGAATCCACCTGTTCCACCGGCGTTTTCCCCCACTCCACATTGCTGGCGGACACCTGTGGGGGCTTACCGAAGAAATCCAGGCAGCCGGTCGCAAACAGGAGCGTCTTCCCCTGACGTCAACACTACTGCTGGAACTGCTGGCGGCGACGGTGTTGTCTCTGGCGATTGCCCAGCCGCGGTGGTTCGAGGCCGGACGTGCCGCCCACCTGGTTGTCCTGCTCGACGATTCCGCCTCGATGTCCGCCACGGGAACCGATGGAACAACCTTCCGCGATCGATCTCTGGCGAAGATGACCGAACGGGTTTGGGAATTGGGATCGCGTGGTCGGGTGACCGTCCTGCGTTCGGGAGTTCGGCCCACATCCCTGTCCGATCCAAACGCTGACACGGCCGAGATGGAACAGCAACTGGCCGGCTGGAAACCGCTTCAGCCCAAGCACGACTTCGCCGACACCTGGGACCTGGGGGCTCAACTGGCAGGTCCGGACGGCGACCTGATCTTCCTGACAGATCATCTCCCGGCGGACGACGCGCCCGTCCCCCAGCGAATGGAAGTTGTCGCGGTTGGGCAGTCCCGTCAAAACGTGGCGTTGGCGGATGCGCAATGGTCGTTCGACCCGATCGCTTCGGCAACTCTCCTTACAGTCCGAATCGTAAATCTGGGAACGATGCAGACGGCCGTTACTCTGACCGGTCGAGTGGCCTCCAGCGGACAAACAGTCCTGCGAAAGAAGGAAACTATCGAAGGGGGTCGCAGCGTCGCCGTGACGGGACAGTTGCCGACAGGCCTGGAGGAACTGATCATCGAGATTGTCAGCGACGGCGACGGTCTGCAGGCGGACAACATCGTGCAGTTGATTGAACCGGTCGAGCGCGTCGTGACCTACGCAATCGATTTCCCCGCAGAGTCTCGCGTCACGGAACCGTTGCAACGGGCACTCAACAGTATTCCTTCAACACAAGTCGCTGATGTCGCTGCGGCCGACATCGTCTTCACCTCTGCCGAGTCGCTTCCCGTGAACCGTCCGGCGCAGTGGTGGATCGGCTTCGGACCGATCGCTGCGCCTCGCCCCACTGAGGGAAGCCCGCCGGAAAACGAAAGGCCGATTGATCTCGTTGGCCCTTACGTCCTCCGCAAAGGTCACCCCTTTCTCGACGGTGTCACGTTGGAGGGCGTCGTGTGGGGGGGCATCATACCGTCTGGCCGAGTCACCGCTCCGCTGATCAGTGCCGGGACGTACAATCTGTTCTCACAACTTGCCGGCAGCACCGAGAACGCGTACCTGCTCAACATCGACCTGACACGGTCCAATCTGGTCGACAGCCCGGACTGGCCCATTCTGCTCAGCAATCTGATCGAGCAGCGGCGGCAGGCGCTCCCCGGACTGCGACGTTGGAATTACCGACTCGGAGAGACAATTCAGTTTGCTTGGGGAACGGAGGGCGGTCCGAACTCGTCTGCGGACGGAAACACTGCCGAACTGCAACTCGTCCATGACGGCGTCTCGCGATCGCTACCGTCCACCAATGTGGTGGAGATCCCGACACTCACCAAACCCGGTCTGTATGAGATTCAAGCGGCAGGGAAGCGGATCGACCGGTTCGCGGTGAACCTGTTCGATGTCGAAGAATCGAATCTGACCGGATTGGATTCTGGCAACAGACCACCGAAGATGGAAACTCGGACGGCCACCGCGCTGATCGATGCACGACACGACTGGCAGACGGCCCTCCTGGCAGCGATTGCGCTCGGACTGATCGTCGCAGACTGGTTTGTTCTGCGTGCTCCAGACCGGGCCACAACCGCTGGACATTGAAAGGCCAAAAGACACCGTGGGCGTCCGTCGGCCATCTGCGAACTCCGAAGTCAACAACTCTGCTGTCTCATCCAGTCGGAACGTAGTTTGACCAGTTGCGAAACGTTGAATAACAAATGATTCGATTCGACTCACCCGAACTCCTGCTGCTGGCCATCCCATTGATCTGGGCGTATCGGCGATGGGGCCGCGCGCAGGGCGTCACCGGCTGGCTGCGGTTGCTGGTGGGAGGGCTGCTGTGTCTGGCGGTTGCCCGGCCGGAGTGGAACCTGTCCGGTCGAGGTCAAGATGTGGTCGTCATTGCCGACCGCTCCCGTTCGATGCCTGCCGGTTCGGACCAACGCGTGACGGAACTGATCCACAATCTGGAAAGTCATCGCGGACCGGGGGATCGGCTTGGACTGGTCACATTCGGCGGGAACGTCGAGGTCGAACAGCGTCCGCTCTCCACGGGCTCGTTGGGCGAGTTCACACAGACGATTCTTCCCGACGGCAGCGATTTGGGCGAAGCGATCTCGACGGCTGCGGCACTCATCGATCCGCAACGACCTGCCCGGTTGTTTGTGCTGACGGACGGAGAGTCGAACGGAATCGACCCACGATTGGCCGCCCGACGCGTCCGAGAGTTTGGAATTCCAATCTACTTCCG
>CALJUK010000167.1 GCA_937975745.1 uncultured Planctomycetaceae bacterium
CCGTCAGCTTGCCGATCTGGGTCCAGGACGCCTCAGCCGTCGCCATGCCGTGTGGATAGGTCATGACCACCAGGGCATTGTCCTCGACGAGGATGTCTTCCTTGCGAAACCGCCCCGTTACGGCTGTGACGCGAGACGGGAGCCCCATGACGGCACGAGCCAGGACGGCACCGTAGCAGGCGTAATCCATCAGCGCCCCGCCGCCGTTTTTCTGCGGATCGAACAGCCAGTCGCAGAACGCGTCCGAGCAGCCGAGTTCGCGAGGTCCCGCATGGGCCGCCCGGTACTTCACCTGCCAGACATCTCCGACAATCCCTTCGGAAACCGCCCAGAGTGCGTGTTGCAGTTGTGGCCACCAGGCGAACGGCCAGTTGACGACCAGGTGCACATCGGACTGCCGGGCTGCCATCAGCATCCGATCAGCATTCACGAGCGAGTCGGCCATTGGCTTCTCGATGAGGATGTGCAGTCCCCGGGCAGCCGCTTCGACGGCCAGTTCGGCCCCGTCTCGATTGTTGCTGAAGATGTAAACGCCGTCCAACCGTTCCGAATCCAGCAACCTCAGATGCGACTCATACGTCTGGGCGGGGGAATACTCGCCAAACTTCCGCAACAGGACGGGGTTGGGATCGCTGGCTGCGACCACATCGGCGGAATTCTCGCGCGTGAGCAACCGCAGATTGTCCCAGACGTGGTCATGACTGAGGCCGAGGACAGCCACTCTTAACGGCGAAGGCATGGCGATCATTTCCTGTGTTGGAACGGTGATCAATTGAAGGTGGACTGACGCGGGCGTCTGAGGACGACAATCGATCGAGATTCCACTTTGTAGAACGGCGATGCGACAGGCCGCTCCAGCCCCGGAACGAGGATGTCGTCGGGCGATGCCAAAGACGTATCGATGACTCGTCGCCACTGCCCCGGTTTTCCTTCGAAAATTCCGAAGGTCAACGGTTCCCAATAGCCGTTGATCATTACGTACAGATCATCATCGTGCTGTGACCGACCGTCCAGACAAAATGCGAGCGAGTGCGACGATTCCGACAGATCGACAAAATGGTGGACTCCGTACCAGCGGATGTCGGACCTCCAGAATCGGGATCGAGAGAGTGACGGATGCGCCTTGCGAAAGGCAATCATCAATTTGAAGAATCGGAAGATGTCAGCATGTTCCTGCAGCCGGTCCCAGTTCAGCCAGCTCGTTTCGTTGTCCTGGTTGTACGGGTTGCTGTTTCCTCCCTGTGTCTGCAGAAACTCATCTCCCATCCGAAACATGGGTGTCCCGTTTGAAACAAGTAGCAGGCAGCAGAAGTTCTTTACCTGCTGTTTCCGCATGGCCAACACGTCGTGAGGAACATGCTCGTCCCCTTCCCAGCCGTGGTTCCAGTGGAAGTCGTGATTGCCGTCCTGATTGTCCCAACCGTTGGCCCAATTGTTCTTCTGATCGTACGAGACGAGATCATACATCGAGAAGCCGTCGTGCGAGGTGACATAATTGACGCTGTCGCAGGGACGGGCCGAATGCAGCAGATCGTCCGGAAAGAGATCGTCGCTGCCGTACAGCCGCTGCATCAGATCGCCGATAAGCCCCCCATCGCCACGAACAAAGCGCTGTACTGTTTCGCGATACCGCGAGTTCCACTGCAACCATTGCTGACCGGGGAACAAACTTCCCAGCAAAAAACCACCTGCCGCATCCCAGGGTTCGGCAATCAGGCGAACTTCCTGCAGTTCGGGATCGTCACCGATTTGGCCCAGGATCGGGGGATCCTGTAATCGGATATTGCCCACGTTGTCACGTGTGAAAATCGACGCCAGATCGAAACGGAATCCGTCGACATGCATCTCGCGCCGCCAGTACCGCAGACTGTCGATAATCAACCGCCTGACTGCGCGATTGGCTGTGTGCAGCGTATTTCCTGTCCCACTGTAATTCGCAAAGGGATGCGTAGGATCGTTGGTCGCCAGATAGTACGTGCTGCTGTCAATTCCCTTGAATGAGTAGGTCGGGCCGCTGTGGTCTCCCTCGCAAGTATGGTTGTAGACCACGTCCATGATGACTTCGATGTCGGCCGCATGCAGGGCCCGAACCATTTCGCGGAACTCGTTTGCCTGCTGGAAGGCCTTCCGTCGCCGGGAATACTTGCTGTGTGGCGAGAAGAAATTGAGCGGCATGTACCCCCAGTAGTTGCCGTCCGAACTGTCAAACTGCTGGATGGGCATCAGTTCGACGGCCGTCACACCCAATTCCTTTAGATAAGGAATCTTGGCTGTCACACCGGTGAACGTACCGCGGACATCGTCGGGCAAGCCCGAGTTCGGATGCTTTGTGAAACCGCCCACGTGCAATTCGTAGATCAGCAGTTTCGAGTCATGCCGACAGTGCGGATCGCCCTGCCAGTCAAACGCGTCGATGACAGTGGGGAGTGTCCCCAGAGGCGCTTTACCGTCGTTGGCCCCGGGAATCTGGGCGGCGTGGCGATCGAAGCCAGGAGGAAAGTAGACTGACCGCGCATATGGGTCGAGCAGAAGTTTCTCCGCGTCGAACGTGTGCATCTCGAATGGGCTGCGGGGGCCCGGGCCGTTGCATCGATAGGCATAGAACTTGGCCCCGTCGACTTGCTCGGCCGAAACTCGACAATGCCAGACCCGCCCCGTTTTGTTCATGGACGGATCGAACTGATAGCTGAAGGCAGGTTGGATCAGATCGTCTGCCCGGTAGAGCAGCAGTTCCACGGACTCGGCGTGTTTCGAATAGATGGAGAAGTTGTAGGCGCATTCGTGCGGGACATGTGTCACGCCCAGTGGAGAAGCCGATCCTTCGCAAGCTTCCCAGCGATGCCCGTTCATTGCAGAGGTTCTCTCGATATTCGAGTCCGTTCATTCCTCAGACGGCACTGGTGGATTTGCTGTCACGGTGCGGTGACCCAGGCAACCGCCTCGTCGAGCTTGTCGTGATCAAAATATTTGACCCGAGCCGACGTAAACGGCTTGCAGAAGACGGCCATTCCTTCCTGCCAGCGAGATTCACCAACGATCGCCAGCCGCTCGACATCACCGAAGTGCTTCATGTCAAACTTGAGGTCTTCCCACAGTCCTCCCCCAGTCCAGCCGTGGAAGTCATGCAGACGCACAACCAACCGCAGTCTGCCGTGTTCGCCTAGCAGACGTTCAAACTCCGGTACCAGGACCTCGTAGTCCGCCGACTCCAACTTCTGGGTGATTCCGACATCGAGGAAGCGACGGTCTTCGTCGTAAAACATCGACACAGTCATGGCCCCCCCCCTCATTCGTAGGTGACTTGCAGGCGATTGACACCACAAGCCGACGCAACGGTGTTGATTCGCGGAATTGCAATGACACTCACCTTAAGCCAACAAGTCTTCGATGACGTGACCATGCACGTCGGTCAAACGGCGATCGATTCCGTTGTTCCGCACGGTCAATTGGGTGTGATCGATCCCCAGCAAACGGAGAATTGTCGCGTGAATATCGTAGACTTCAGTTGGACCATTACGATCGAGTGGTTTGTAACCCCATTCGTCCGATGGGCCATATGTCACCCCGCCGCGGATGCCGCCTCCCGCCAGCCAGTTGGTAAAGACGTATGGGTTGTGGTCGCGGCCGCGTCCTTGCTGGGACGAGGGCATCCGGCCGAATTCCGTCGTCCACAAGATGCGTGTGTCGTCGAGCAGGCCTCGCTGTTTCAGGTAGGCGATCAGCGCCGAGGCCCCGCGAGCCATCCCCCGTGCGAGGGGGCCATGATCTCTCTCGACGTCTTCGTGACTGTCCCAATTTCGTCTGGGGAACCCGTTGTCGTTGCCCGACCAGATTTGCACAAAACGGACACCCCGTTCCAATAGGCGGCGGGCGACCAGGCACTTGTTGGAAAAGTGGACCGTCTCTTCCCGGGCGTTAATTTCCTCTGAGAAAGACGACGGAATCGAATCCAAGCCGTACATCTTCAGAATGTGCAACGGCTCGCCCGAGATGTCGAGTGCCTCGGGTGCCGCCAGTTGCATTCGGGCCGCCAGTTCATAACTGCGAATGCGTGCTTCCAGGCGATCGTCGGCTGGCCGCGTTTGCGTATGAAGACGGTTGAGTTTGTTGATCATCGCGATGCCATCGGTTTCACTGCTCGGACTGATATACGAGCCATATTCACCCGGGAAGAGATCCGCAATCGGGACATCGCGTCCGGGATAAACCGTCGTTCCCTGGTGTTGGGATGGCAAGAAGGCTGAGTCCCAGTTCTTGGTTCCGTTGGAAGCCAACCCGCGATGATCGGGGAGAACAACGAACGTCGGAAGATTCTCGTTGAGAGTTCCCAAACCGTAGCTGACCCATGACCCCATCGACGGAAAGCCGGGCCGATTGAATCCGGTGGTCTGCAACATTGTCGCCTGACTGTGCACCCCGGTCTTGCCGACGACGTTGTGGACAAAGGCCATGTCATCGACAACCGCCCCCAAGTCGGCCACGACCTCGCTGAGGAGTTTGCCAGTTTCTCCATACGGTTGAAACTTCCAGATCGGTTTCAGCCATGGGCCGAGCCCGTTCTGAAAGGCTTCGACGTGTTCGCCGAAGTCCGACGCTTCGCCGTGATGCTTGACCAACTCGGGCTTGTAGTCAAACAAATCGAGATGGCTCGCAGCCCCCGCCATGAAGAGCTGCACGACTCGCTTGGCTTTGGCAGGGTAGTGCAGCACACCGCCTGTCTCTGGCGAATCTGCAGCCAGCAGATTCTCTCCGGATAACATTGCGGCCAGCGCTATCCCCCCCAGGCCTCCACCACTGTCCCACAAAAAGTCGCGGCGGTTCATTCCGATCGAACCAGAATGTCCGTGAGGAAACGCCGATTGGGATGGGCCATTCATGAGAAACCTCGTACGGGACAAAACGCTTGTCGTGCTGAGAGACTACTATCGGATCAATCAACAAACAGAAACTCATTCAGATTCAGGATCGCACGGCAGGCATTGACCAGACCATGCTGTTCGGCGTAGCCACTCAAGGCGGTCAGCTCCTCGGGAATCGGATCCCGTTGTAACGCCAATTGGAACGCGCGGGCGACATGTTCTTCGGTCGTACTTCCGGATGCCTGCACGTGGTTGGCGAAATGCTGCGACATCGCCAGCATCAGCTGGTTATTGAGCATTGCCAATGCCTGTAATGGCGTAATGGTCTGATTTCGTTTGGCGACCATGATCGACGGGTCGGCACAGTCCATGACAGTCATAAAGGGCTGTGTCTGCGACCGCACGATAAAGCGGTAGATCGAACGCCGATGCGACTTGGGGTCGTTGGGATCGTGCAGGCGGTATTCGTAATGAGGAGAGTGGGCTGGCTTGTCGATCACGAAGTCCTGAAAGCTGGGCCCTCCCATCGTCAGATCCAGCTTTCCCGAGACCTGTAGCACTGCATCGCGGACAGACTCCGCGTCCAGACGCCGCCGATTTTGTCGCCAGTAGAAGTGGTTGTCCGCATCCACTTGGACATGCGCGCGATCACCAACCGACGATTGCCGATACACGGCACTATTGACGATTAATCTGTGAAGATGTTTGATCGATTGTTCGCCGTCACGAAGTTCGACGGCCAGCCAGTCTAGTAACGCGGGATGTGTGGGGAGTTGACCCATCCGACCGAAGTCGTTGGGGGTTTCGACAATTCCCCGGCCGAAGTGATGCAGCCAGATTCGATTGACGATGGAACGCCACGTCAGAGAATTGGCGCGGTCGGTCATCCATCGGGCAAACGCGGCACGGCGGTCTCCCTCGGTATGAATTGCGGGCAGGTGGAGATCGCCCGAAAGCCCAACCACGCAGTCGACTGTCGCCGGTGCGATGATCGGTCCCAAATCACGAAGATTGCCCCGCTTGGCCAGATGGATTGTCCTCGGTACGCCGTTGTCGGGGCCCGTCCCGCGGAAGTTGCCTTTCCCGGTGTGCACTGTTCCGGCATAGACGACCTGTTGTGAGGGAAGCCTATCGCGTTGATCGCTCAGTTGTTTCAGTTCTGTGTCCAACGAAGCGGCTTTAGCGACAATGTCTGCGACGTGCTTTGGTTTCAGCAGTTCCGCACGCTCGGCCTGCAGTCGGGTCCGATCGTCAGCCCCAACCGATTGCGGATAGAGTCCATCGACCAGGTTCGCCCGACCCCAGCGGATCGCGGCTTCGATCGAATCCAACGCCGTCACGGGCTGGCCCGCAGCGACGTTGTCACCTTCGCGATCAAACACTTTCAGTTCGGAAATCGCAAAGATGTAGTCGTTACTGCGAGGGGCTAACCGGGTGGCTGTTACACGGACAAAGCGGCCGACCGATTGATCGCCAGCAATCAGCTGTGGCGCGATTCCCGGATTGGGGACATCGGCCTGCGAACGATCGGCGATGACGACAACGCCGTCCTGAAACTCCGGATCGTCACAGACTTCGACACGATAGCGAAGTGGGAAACCGAAGCCCGCGCCAATGTGATTGTAGTTGTCGTGACACGCGACCAACTCGATCCGGTCGATTCGAACTGGCTGACCCAAGTCGACCTGGACCCACTTCATGCTGTCGGCTGTCGACTCGATTCGGCTGTGATAGCCATGCTCGGCCGGAAACGTCTCCTTGCTGTTTTTTTCGAGTTCGTCCAATTGCCTGTCGATCTCAGCCAGCCGGCGACCAGCCGCTTCGTGTAGCTTCCTCTGAAGTTCACTCTGCCGCGTTTCCAGCGAGGCGATCGCTTTCGTCAGTCGCTCGCGTTCGGCGGCCACTTGGGGATCGGTGTCGAATGATCGATCCGCCCGATCAAGTGCCGCAAAGACCGCCTGCAGAGCGTAGTAGTCCGTTTGCAAAATCGGGTCGAACTTGTGGTCGTGGCATTGGGCACATCCGACGGTCAGGCTCAGAAAGCTCATCGTGGCGTTTTGCACCATGTCGTCTCGGTCGAGATGCCGCGCCACCTGGCCGTCAAACTTCGATTCTGGAACCTCCACGTGACCGATGTAGTCCCACGGTCCGGCAGCGATGAAACCAAGCGCCACGTTTCCGTCGAGAGTATTCGGATACAAGACATCGCCGGCGATCTGTTCTTCGACGAATCGACCATACGGTTTGTCTGTGTTGAAGGCTCGGATGACGTAGTCCCGGTAGGGCCAGGCGGTGTTGCGAGGCTTGTCCTTGTCGTAGCCATGCGTCTCGCCATAGTGCACCAGGTCGAGCCAATGTCGTGCCCACCGCTCACCGTAGCGCGGCGATGCCAGAAGTTCGTCGACCAGATTCTCAAACCAGCGAGGATCGCGATCGTTGACGGATCGCCGCATTTCCTCCGGCGTGGGAGGGAGACCGATCAGGTCGAAGTAGACGCGGCGGACAAGTGTCCTTCGATCGGCTACGGGGGCCGGCTTGACACCGACCAATCGCTGACGGGCGGCGACGAAGTTGTCGATCGGTGTCCGTCCCCATTGGGCCAACTCGGGGGACAACGGAGGAACGGTCGGACGGGAAAGTGGCTGAAGCGACCACCAGACAGTTGGCTTCAACACGACATCCGTTGGCCAGGGGGCACCCTGGCGAATCCACTCGCGAATCAATTCTCGCGATTCAGCAGCCAGAGGTTTGGCTGCCTGGGGCATTTCCGCTTTTCCATCGACCGGTTCCAACAGATCCAGCAGGTAACTGGAAGTCGGATCGCCGGGAACAATGACCGGGCCGCTCTCGCCTCCTTGAAGTGCTTGTTGTGCCGAAACCAGAGAGAGACCTCCCCGCCGATCACGATCGTTGTGACAGCCGAGGCAGTGTTGCTGGATCAGCGGAGCGATCTTACGGCTGA
>CALJUK010000168.1 GCA_937975745.1 uncultured Planctomycetaceae bacterium
CTTTCCGCCGACGCCTGGAAGAAAATTTCCAACGGAATCTGCCAGCGAGCCCACCTGCTCAATCTGGTCCTGAAAGATCTCTACGGCGAGCAGACACTGCTGCGACGAAAGATCATTCCGCCGGAGTTGCTCTTCGGAAATCCCGGTTTTATGCCCGGCTACCACGGGCAGAAACTGGCGAACAACTGCTATCTGCACCTGTTCGCTGCGGACCTGGCCCGCTCGCCCGACGGCCATTGGTGGGTGACGGCAGACCGGACGGAGGCACCCTCCGGGACGGGTTACGCGCTGGAGAACCGGATTGTTGCCTCGCGCATGTTGCCCAACGTCATTCCTCACATGCGGGTCGAACGGCTGGCTCCCTTCTTCATGACGTTGCAGGAAACGTTGTGGAATCTGGCCCCGGCGCACCGCGATAACCCGCGGGTGGTCCTGCTCAGCCCGGGACCGACCAGCCCGACCTACTTTGAAGACGCTTATCTGGCCCGTTATCTCGGCTACACACTGGTCGAGGGGGGCGACCTGACCGTCCGGAACGATCACGTCTTTTTGAAGACACTTGGCGGGCTCTTGCCTGTCGACGTTATTCTCCGACGGCTACACGACGAGGACTGCGATCCTTTGGAACTGCGGTCCAACTCCCCCCTGGGTGTTCCCGGCCTGTTGCAGGCGGCACGCGTGGGAAACGTGACCATTGCCAACTCCATCGGCAGTGGGATCGTCGAAACTCCGGCCTTCATGGCGTATCTGCCGGCACTCTGTCAGGCGTTACTGGGCGAACGACTGCAACTGCCGAATGTGGCGACCTGGTGGTGCGGTGACCCCGCATCGCGGGCGTACGTTCTGCAGAACCTCAACCGACTGGTGGTCAAGCCGGCCTTCCGCCGCGGCTGGCAGGAAGACATCATCGGGAATCAGATCAGCCAGCAAAGCCGCGACCGCCTGAAACAGTTGATCGAATCTCGGCCGATGGAGTTTGTCGGACAAGAGTTTGTCTCGCGGTCCGTCACACCCGTATGGGGGGGAGACCAGGCACTTCCCTGGCATGTGGCGATGCGGACTTATGGCGTGGCGACCGGCGAGAGCTACACGGCCATGATGGGCGGGCTCCCGCGGGCTTGGCTCTCTTCGGGACTGCTCGACTTGAGGATTTCGTCCGGCGAACGGAGCAAAGACTGTTGGATCGTCTCGAATCGGCCCGTGCGACCGGTGAGCCTGCTCACACCGCCCGGTTCTCCCGTTGAACTCCGTCGGAGCGGCAGTGAACTTCCCAGCCGGGTGGCTGACAACCTGTATTGGCTGGGCCGCAATGTGGAACGGGCCGAAGGGGCTGCCCGCCTGGCCCGCACGATACTCATTCGTCTGACGGGTGAATCCGACGTGTTGTCGATTCCCGAACTGCCGATCTTGTTGCGGGGGCTCGCCAGCCAGGGGCAAATTGAAGCCGGCTTTGCTGTCCAGGGGCTGCGCGAACAACTTCCGTCGATCGTCAACGCCATTCCGCTGGCCATCTTCGACGAGTCCGAACCGCGCAGTCTGCATGCCAGCGTGACGGCGATGCATCGCACGGCGTCGATTGTGCGCGATCGCATTTCCATCGACAGTTGGCGGATCATCAACAAGATCGTGCAAGACCTCACGCCTCAGGGGGCTTCCAAGCTGATGGATGTCGGCGAGGCGCTTTCCCGCATCGATCAGATGATCATCGACCTGGCCGCCTTTACCGGGATGGCCATGGACAGCATGACTCGCAACGAAATCTGGTGGTTCCTGGACATCGGTCGCCGGATCGAACGGGCGCTGCATACGATTTCGCTGTTGCAGGACTCGCTGGTCGAGTCGTTGCCGCAACCGGCTCCGGTGTTGCAGGCTGTCCTCGAAGCGGCTGACAGTTCGATGACCTATCGCTCGCGGTATCTGGCCAACCTGCAGGTGGCGCCGGTTCTAGACCTGCTGCTGACCGACGAGACCAACCCGCGCTCTGTTGTGTTTCAGTTTGTGGCACTCAACGAGCACATTTCCCATCTGCCGCGGAATCCAAACCGGGCTCAGCGGGGCGAGGACGAGCGACTGGTCATGTCGGCGCTCAACAGCATCCGCATGGTGGATATCGAGCATTTGTGCGTCGCTCGCGAGGGAGGCAACCGCAAGGCATTGGATGCGCTGCTCTCGAAGCTGTCGACGCAGTTACCGAAGCTCTAGGAGGCCATTAGTCAACGATACGTCATTCACGCCGGGCAGTCACACCAGTTGGCAGAGATTCGCCCCTCCCAAGACCGATAAGCGAACGCAAGGTTCTTCCGAATGAAGTACCGTATCGTGCATCAAACGACTTACACGTACAGTGCCTCGGTCCCGATATGCCACAATATCGTCCACCTGGCACCGCGCGAACATTCCCGGCAGACCTGCCGGTTTTATCGGCTTTCGATCCAACCACAGCCGGCGACGATTGGTCGGCAGACCGACTTTTTTGGCAATCATCTGACGTTGTTTTCGCTGCATGATGGACATCAGGAACTCAGTCTGCGAGCCATCAGCCAGGTGGATGTCCACGAAACGAAACCGACCGATCCGTCGGAATCAGCCGCTTGGGA
>CALJUK010000169.1 GCA_937975745.1 uncultured Planctomycetaceae bacterium
ATCAGAAGTGCCAGGTGCAAAAACAGGCTCGTACCGATACCTTCCCACAATGTCGGGCGACCAGCCAGCCAGTTGCGGATGAAGGTCTTCCACCGGCCGCGGATCGGTTGCGTGCCCTCAGGCGGTGTGATCGGGGTTTGATTTCGCTGGAACATGCCGTAACTGTGAATGCGGTGGAGCCGGCGTTCGATTTCGAGGCGAAATTGCGAGACCTACGCTCTTCTATTCTACGCATCCAACGCGTCCAGCGAACCCTTCCTGGCGACTTCGCAGCTGCCGGGACACATCGAAGTCCGTCCGGATTGTATGGTGTTCACACGATAATTGCGTCCGATTCGCTGGCGCGACGCACGTTAGTTCAGAAGTTCGCGGATCTCTGTTGGCGTAAAGGGATGTGCCAAGCGGGCGCCTAGTTGCGACACAATTCGTGCCGCCGCATGCGATGCCAAGTGTCCCGCGTGCTGCCAGCTTAATCCGTTGGTGATGCCGTACAAGATGCCAGCCGCGTACATGTCGCCCGCCCCTGTCGTGTCGATGGCCTTACTGGGGACACCTTCGATTGGGGTGGTCTTCTTGTCGTGCATGAGCAGCGAGCCGTCTGCGCCCAGCGTCAAAGCGACGTTGGCTGCATGTTGGTGAATATCGTGTGCGCACTCGATGGGGTCGTGTTTTCCAGTCAGCGCGCGGGCTTCTTCGAGATTGCAGAACAAGAGATCGACGGGACCTTCAATCAGCTGCCAGAAGTCGTCCCGGAAGTGGTCAATGAGGAACGGATCGCTGACGGTCAAAGCGACCTTCACACCGTTCTTGACGGCCAGTTCGATCGCCTTAAGTGCGGCCGCTTTCGTCGAGTCACCCGCAAACAGGTAGCCTTCGATATAGACCCACTTCGCTTGTCGAATTTCCGATTCGCGAATGTCATCTGGTCCCAGCGTGGCTGAAATACCCAGATGGGTCAGCATGGTCCGCTGGGCATCGTCGGTAATCAGCACGACGCATGTTCCCGTCACACCGTCGCCGGGGGGAACTTCAATCGCGACGCCGATCTGTCGCATATCTTTCAGACAGAATGTGCCAATTTCGTCCCGTCCGGTCTTGGCTGCATAGGCCGCCGTCCCACCGAAGTCCGCCACACCAATAACCGTATTGGCAGCCGAACCCCCGGCACAACGCGTAACCGTACTGCCACGGAGTTGCCCAAGCACCTTCAGCTGTGACTCTTCGTCAACCAGGGTCATGATTCCCTTGGGAAAACCGACGGTTTCCAGCAACTCATCTGAGACACGCGTCTGGATATCGACCAACGCGTTCCCGACACCGTACACATCGTAAGACATTCGCTCGCTCCGAGTGGCGGGAACAGGGCCCCGCGCACGACAGATCTAAAAGTGTTTCCCTGGCAAAGTTCAGCGGATCTTGGTCTGGATCGCCTCCGACGTCAACTCAGTTCCGTTCAGGCCGCGTTCAGCCGGAAGCGTCTGGTTCGGCAGAGGATGGCTACGATCGCTGTCTGCCGGTTTGCAAACCGGCAGACCCTAGCTACGATAGCCGTAGCCATCATCGCCCCAGTTGTCCGGCAGTCACTTTCCGGAATCCGGCGGACTGGCCAGTTTCAGACAACCGTTCAGAACGCCTGCCAAGTCGGCTGGGCGATAATATCTTCAATGGCGGGTGTTGCAACCTGTTCGAGGCCGCCTGTTCAAGGCTGCTTCTTCGAGACCGCGAAGGAAACGCTGATGAGTGATTCACTCGAAACGACCACCGCCCGAGGTTATTCCCTACCAGCATTCGGAGACAACGCGTCATCGGCCTCAGCCGGGACAGCTCCCCCGAGCTTTGCCCGCCCGTCCCGGATTGCCGCTGGTCGCGAAGGCCGTTGGACGTTCTCGTCACAGGACACTCCGGGAATGCCAGCTCCCTCCGACAAGACCGCGTGGGACTTCATGCCGGAGGACTGGACACGGCTCGCTGGCCCGAACGACGACTACGAAACGGCTTCCGCCTGGGTGCCGCCAGCTGGTTTCGAACCGGTGACGCAATTGGAGTTCGCGCGACTTGGACACATTACCCCCGAAATGCAGCGCGTGGCCGAACGGGAACCGCATCTGACGGCTGAAATGGTGCGGGATGAAGTGGCAGCCGGCCGGATGATTATCCCAGCCAATCGCGTTCACCTGGGATATCAGCTCGACCCGATGTGCATCGGCCGTGCGTCGAAGACCAAGGTCAACGCGAACATGGGGGCCTCTCCCGTCTCGTCGGGAACCGACGAGGAACTCGAGAAGCTCCGCTGGGCCGAGCGCTGGGGCGCCGACACGGTGATGGACCTGTCGACCGGCGGGAATCTCGACCAGTGCCGCGAGACGATCATCCGCAACAGCACGGTCCCGATCGGGACGGTCCCGATTTACTCGATGATTATCGGGCGCCGGCTGCAGGATCTCGACCACGACACAATCTTGAAGTCGATCGAGCACCAGGCGCAGCAGGGGGTCGACTACTTCACCATTCACGCCGGCGTGCTCCAGGAGCACCTTTCCTACGTGAAGGACCGGCTGATCGGCATCGTCAGCCGCGGCGGCTCGTTGCTCGCCAAATGGATGATCGACCACGGGCAGCAGAATCCGATGTACGTGCTGTGGGAAGACATCTGCGACATCATGCGCGAGTACGACGTGAGTTTTTCGATCGGCGACGGACTGCGTCCCGGCGGTCTCGCCGATGCCACCGACCGTGCGCAACTGGCCGAGCTACAAACGCTGGGCGAACTGACGGAACGCGCGTGGCGGAAAGGCGTGCAGGTCATGATCGAAGGGCCGGGACACGTGCCGTTCGACCAGATCGAATACAACATGAAGGTCGAACGGACATTGTGCCACGGGGCGCCGTTCTACGTCCTCGGCCCGCTGGTGACCGACATCTTTCCGGGATACGATCACATCACGAGCTGCATCGGGGCGACGGCGGCGGCGTATCATGGAGCGAGCATGCTCTGCTACGTGACCCCTAAAGAGCATCTCGGCCTTCCCAAGAAGGACGACGTGAAGCAGGGCTGCATCGCCTACAAGATCGCCGCGCATGCCGCCGACGTGGCCCTCGGCATTCCGGGGACGCGCGACCGCGACGACGAACTCACCAAGGCGCGAGCGGCACTCAACTGGGAGAAGCATTTCGAGCTGAGCTTCGACCCCGACACGGCGCGCGCGTATCACGATGAAGACCTCGACGTCGACACCGATTTTTGCGCGATGTGCGGTCACGACTGGTGCAGCGTGCGGATTTCGAAGGAGATCGTGCAGTTCGCTTCGGGCAAGGCCGAGGACTACGCCTGGGACCGGGCCAAGGTTACCGACGCGCTGACTCCCGAGCAGCGGGAGATTCTGGAAAAACGGGGCGTTCTCTCGCCGGACGAGATTCACAAGCTGGCGACCAAGACAAAGCGCCAGATGGGAGCCGACCACGCGAAGGCCTCGTGTCACAGCGATTTCGCCGAGGCCGACGAGGCGATGAAGCTCCAGGAAATGCAGTTGCCGGTCGTCGAACGCTGAGAAGCGATTCACCCATCGAAGCGGGCGCGCGTGGTCGTCGCGCCGGCGGAGCGATACCGCGTTTCACAGAGACAGACCCTCAATGCCCCGCGAACGGCAGGATGTCGACACCGGCGAGACCAGAACCGACGGCGGCGTGTCGAGCGACCTGACGAAGAAACGGCAGGTCTTCGCCTGGGCCCTGTACGACTGGGCGAACAGCGCGTTTTCCACGCTTTCGATCACGGTGCTGGTGTCGTACATCAAAGACGACGTCTTCCCCGGCAATGCGGGGACGCTTCTCTGGGGATGGGGCATCGGGACGACGATGCTGGTTGCCGGCGTTCTATCGCCGATCGTCGGCGCGATCGCCGACGCGCACGCCAGCAAACGGCGCTGGCTGGCGGGTACGGCGCTGCCGGGAGCCGTCGCCGCGTCCCTCCTTTTCTTCGCGACCCCCGACATGCCGTTTCTCGTTGCCGGCCTGTTTCTCGCTTCGACGCTGCTCTACGAACTTTCGATCGGGTTCTACAACGGGTTCCTTCCCGAGATCGCCGGTGACGACGACATGGACCGCGTGTCGGCCTGGGGGTTCGCGCTGGGCTACATCGGCGGCGGGCTGGCGCTGGCGATTGTCATCGGCATCTTCTTTCTCGGCGACCAATTGGGGCTGCCGACCGAGAATGCCTTTCGGAAGCGCGTGGGCCTCTTGCTGATGGGGCTCTGGTGGGGGATCTTCACAATTCCGACGCGCTTGAACCTGTGCGACCAGAGGCCGGCGACAAAGCAGCCGAGGCCCGTGCCGCGGGCCGTAAACTGTAGCCGCGGTCTGTGACCTCGGCTGT
>CALJUK010000170.1 GCA_937975745.1 uncultured Planctomycetaceae bacterium
CGGTCGGTCGAGGAGCGGATCGGCCAAATGCGAAACCGGGTCGTCGGCAAGGTCCACGTGGCCGCCATCTATTCGGTTGGTTTATTACAGCTGGATTGGGTGGTCCGGAGCTTCCGCAGAAACTATCCCGATGTCGAGTTGCGGTTGAACTATCTCCATCCGGACGAAGTCTACGAGCAGGTGCTCGATGACCAGGCGGACATGGGCTTGGTCTCGTTCCCGCGCGAAGGGGGAGAAATCAGCTGTACCCCATGGGTCGATCAGGTGATGGAAGTCGTGGTTCACCCAGAGCACCGCTTCGCTGGCCGGGAATCCATTCACGCCGAAGAACTCGACGGAGAAGAGTTTGTCGGATTCCGTCAGGAGCTGCAGATTCGGCGGCAGATTGACCGCTGGCTTCGCCGCGAAAAAGTCCAGGTCCAGATTGTTCACCAGTTCGACAACGTCGAGAATATCAAGCGGGCGGTTGAAATCGGGTCCGGGATTGCTATCTTGCCAATACCTACCATTCGTCGCGAACTGGACGCCGGTTCTTTGGTGTCAGTCGCTGTCGAGCGCGTGCATTGGTTCCGCCCGCTTGGGATCGTTCAACGACGGCACAAAGCGCTCAGTACCGCAGCTTCGAAATTCGTAGAGATCCTGCAGCAATCTGTCGGCGAGGACGTCGCCACCATTGCAGGGCCTCGATGTGCACTGGAGCCCGTCCCGGTTGGGCTCGACGGTACGGAGCCAAGGGCTCCAGCAGACTGTCCTGACGAATAACCCTTGAAACTCATGGAATTTGCCGTCGCAGTTTCCTAGTGGGAACCTGAGCTGCCCGGCGAGGGAATGGCCGTGACGGAACACGGCCGACGACTTGGCACGGATCGCCACCCCGGAGAAGTTTCCGGCGAGAAATTTGCGCCGCTCAACAAGCGTTGGAAGCACTGAGCGTCAGCTGCGAATCGACGAACAGGCCCTGCAGCCGTGACGACTCACGGGCGAGGCCTGGTAGGTGACCGCAAAGCGTGTTGAGTCGACGGGTTCGCTCCGTGGAGAGCAGCCGTCACGATGCCTGACAGACCGTATTGGATGCGAGATTTGCGATGACACGGCAACCCCACGAATCCCTTCCGCAGCACGAACTCCCGACGGTGCCTTCAACCGCGGAGGACTTGCGTCACCGGGGGATTCCCGAAGCGCATGGAATGTACGATCCCGCCTTCGAGCATGACAGCTGCGGCGTCGGTTTTGTCGCACATATCAAGGGGCAGCGTTCCCACCAGATCGTCAAAGATGCCGACGAAATTCTGCGGCGTATGACGCACCGCGGAGCCTGCGGATGCGAGCCCAACACGGGTGACGGTGCCGGCATTCTGACAGCCGTTCCGCACGAATACATGGCGAAGGTCGCCCGTCAGGATCTGCAGCTCGAACTCCCCAAACCCGGACTGTACGGCGTCGGTCTGGTCTTTCTGCCGACCGATGAAGCCCAACGCCAGACCTGTAAGGAAGTCGTCAACGCCCTGATCGAAGACCAGGGACAACGTCTGCTTGGCTGGCGTCCCGTTCCGACGGCTGCCGATGCAGCCGACATCGGTCCGTCGGCCCGTGCGGCCGAACCAGTCATGGAACAGGTCTTCATTGGCGCAGCTGAAGGTCTCGACCAAGAGTCACTCGAACGCCAGTTGTTCCTGATCCGCAAGCAGGCCAGCCATCAGATTCGGGAAGGACACCTGCCGCAGGCGTTGATGTTCTACATCTGTTCGTTGTCCAGCAAGGTGCTCGTCTACAAGGGGATGCTCACTCCGGCGCAGGTCACCCCGTACTTTCCGGATCTGCAGGACGAGGACTACACCAGCCACCTGGCGATGGTCCACTCCCGCTTCTCAACCAACACGTTCCCCAGTTGGGACCGGTCACTTTTTTTTTTTAATGATACGGCGACCACCGAGATCTACACGCTGCGGGGCAACACCAACTGGATGTTCGCCCGACAGGGGATGATGCAGAGCGAATTGTTTGGTGAGGATTTGAGTAAGTTGTTCCCGATCGTCGAGCCGCACTGCTCAGACTCGGGCAACTTCGACAACGCTCTCGAACTCCTCTACCACGCCGGCCGGAGCCTGCCCGAAGCCGTCATGATGATGATTCCGGAAGCCTGGCAGGGACATCACAGTATGCCCCAGGACAAGCGGGCGTTCTACGAGTACCACTCGGCGTTGCAGGAACCATGGGACGGGCCAGCCAGTATCTCATTTACCGACGGCCATTACATCGGCGCCGTGCTCGACCGCAACGGTCTGCGACCCAGCCGCTACTACGTCACGCACGACGACCGGGTCATCATGGCGAGCGAAGTCGGCGTGCTGGAGATCGATCCTGCCAATGTGAAGCATAAGGGGCGATTGCAGCCAGGCCGCATGTTCCTCGTCGACTTCGAAGAAGGCCGACTGATTCCCGACGAAGAACTGAAGCATAAGGTCGCCAACAAGCGGCCCTACTCCGCCTGGTTGGAAGCACAGCGGCTGCAGGTCAAGGAACTCTCACCGGCCGAAACCCACGATCGGATCGATAAGACAACTCTGCTGCAGCAGATGCAGGCCTTTGGCTACACCACCGAAACGCTGCAGTTCATGCTGATCCCGCTGATCAAAGCCAAGAAGGATCCCATCGGCTCGATGGGTGACGACGCGGCCCTCGCCTGCCTCAGCGATCAGCCCCGACTGCTGTACGACTACTTCAAGCAAATCTTCGCCCAGGTGACGAACCCGGCGATCGACTCGACGCGAGAAGAAGTCATCATGTCGCTGGAATGCTACATCGGTCCAGAAGGCAACTTGCTGGAAACAACCGAGGAACAATGCCATCGACTGGCTGTGCCCCACCCCATTCTGACGAATGAGGAACTGGCAGCACTCAAGCACATCAACACGCGCGGGTGGCGTGCCCGCACGATTGACTGC
>CALJUK010000171.1 GCA_937975745.1 uncultured Planctomycetaceae bacterium
ATCACGCTGGACGACTTCCCGCCGGAACTCGTCTCGAGATTTGTCAGTCCGGACGGCCGTTGGCTGTTACAGATTCAACCCCAGCAGCAAGTCTGGGATGGCGAACCATTGCAGCGGTTCGTGGCAGACATCCGCTCGGTCGATGCCCACGCGACAGGGACACCCGTCCAAAACTTCGAGGCCTCTCGCCAGATTCGTGACAGCTACATGGCAGCCGCTTGGTATGCACTGGCTGTCACCTGTGTCGTGCTACTGGTTGACTTCCTGAAACGAGATCAGGCCGTTGTCGTTCTGTTGCCCCCGTTAATGGTGACCACCCTGGCGGGCCTCACGCTGATGACGCGAGGTTCGCACGTCAGTCCTGGACTGCTGACCGCTGCCTACGTCTGCATGAGCGCCACGATCGCCGCGATGTTCGACGTGCGAGGTGTCCGCGACACCTTCCTGGCATTGCTTCCGCCGGTCACGGGGGGAACGATGGCCTGCGGATTGCTCGCAATGATGGGGGAACACCTCAACCCGGCCAATATGATCATGCTGCCGCTGGTCCTCGGAATCGGAGTCGATGACGGCGTCCACGTCATTCACGATTTCCGCCGGCAACGGGGACGGTATTGCATCTCGGGCAGCACCGTGAACGCCATCGTGCTGACGTCGCTGACGTCAATGATCGGCTTTGGCAGTATGATGCTGGCATCGCACCGGGGGCTGTATACCGTCGGTCTGACACTCGTGATCGGCGTGGGAAGCTGCCTGTTCGTCTCGCTGGTGATGCTGCCAGCCATCCTCACGATCCTCGACCGTTACGGAGATCGTTCGCGTCACCGAACCATCGGCCGAGAACAGTTGGAACTCCCCTGGGAACAGGGCCGCTCCGGACCGATTCGCGCGACGGCCAAGTCGGCCTGACACACCCGTTCCTCCCGACGAGCCCCGCAGTGTGAACCGTGCAGCCGTTGCATGCACACAGCCCCAGGACGCTGACGCACGACGGATGAACTGGCCACAAAAAAACGGATGGTTCCGATCGGCCAGTGATCAGAACCATCCGCTGCAAACTTTCGCGCTTCGCACCGACGACGGATTATGGCGTCGCCTGCGGTGGCACGCCGTAGCCTGCTGGACGGATCGTCAACGGCAGCGGATTGGCTGCCGCCCCGTCACCACGAATGACCAGAATCTCCGCCTGGACCTCGTTCACGATGGGGACTGCGGGCATCCGAATCCGCACTCCCAAGTCGTACCAGCCTTCGATCTCTGCCTGGAATTCCAAGTTATCCAGCAGCACGAGGACCTGTCCCGGCTCCGGGCCCAATCCCTCACCGGCAAGATTCACCATCTCGCCAACTGTCGGGCTGACGCTGTCGGCCGCGAAAACGGCCGGGTCAATCGGCAGGATATCCGTCCGGGCGACAATGGCACCGTTGTTGTCCGCGATGAAGTCCGCCGTCTCCCGGTTAGAATCTACCAGGACATGCAGTGTCGTGAATGGCGTCAGGAAACCATCAGAATTTCGCACCATGCCACTGGCGTCTGC
Organism: uncultured Planctomycetaceae bacterium; assembly: GCA_937975745.1. Lineage (GTDB taxonomy): Bacteria > Planctomycetota > Planctomycetia > Planctomycetales > Planctomycetaceae > CALJUK01. Next base: position 1,538 of record CALJUK010000171.1, read on the forward strand.
CGGAAGGCGAACATCGGCTGAGCGAATGACTCCCGGTTCGAGCTCGGGGATGCGGATACCGGCCTGAGGCGAAGATTCCAGCGGTCGCTGGCCATCGGAGGCGATCAACATCACGTTGAACGGAGTCGTCACAACAGAACTACTGTTATTGCGAAACCACACACGATACCGAGGGCCCAAATCTCGTTCCGGATGACCGCTGTCGACGCATCGCACGGCCAACAGCTGCAAATCCACTCCCTGATTGACCACCACCGGCGGAACATCC
>CALJUK010000172.1 GCA_937975745.1 uncultured Planctomycetaceae bacterium
GTATGTCAGTTGCTTCGGCTCGGGCCACGTGCGGGACGACATCCGCGAGAAGTCGGGCAACAAGTACGCCGTCGAGTCCTGCCATGTGAAGTTGCAGGATTCCGACGTCTCGGCCCATCTGTGGCGTTTTCTGTACGACACCGCTCGACAGTATCGGGAAAGCTTCGATGTGTATGGCACGAAGAAGTCCTTCGAGTGGGCGTTGATCGAAGGGGAAGAACACGTCATCCACACGGCGAAGAAGCCCGAGCCCGAGATTCCCAGCCGAGTCTCCGTCCCCGACTACGCCCATCGGCTACCGGCCGAGATTCAGAAATTCACGCAGACCATCCAGGACGCCGACCATCTGTCGTTCATCCAGGGAGGTGGGCACGGTGGTTCGCACCCGCACCTGGTCAACGAGTTTGTCTCGTCGTTGAGAGAGAACCGCGATCCATGGCCCAACGCCGTCATCAGTGCGAACTGGACCTGCGTCGGGATCTGTGCGCACCAGTCAACGGACCTGGGCGGCCAGATCGTCCCTCTGCCGGATTTCACTCTGGCTTAGCTTAAATGGAGTGAAGGTCATCGGTGGTGGCTCGGCTTGGCATGGTGGGCAACCGCGTGGTGCGGAGTTCGTGTGTGTGGGAACGTGGCAACGCCAGGAAGGTTACTGGCCCCGTCAGGGCGTCCGATTGCCTGTCTTTTTCGGCATTTCTGGAATGTCAGAGAGGGAAAGCCTCGTCTTTACTCCCCATAGATCGTTTCGAATGGTGAGAGCCGTTTTCACAAGAGATTCCTTGGATGGTGCTTGGATGAATTTACCAAGGCAGCGGATGAATTCATCTGAGGCGTAGAGGAATGCATTGATTTGCTCTGCCTCCAGTAATGCTAGCAAATCATCAATAGTATCGATGGCATATCCGTGCTTGCGGAGTTCTCCGCCACTTCGATCAAAATCAAGGCACCCGTGCATGAGAGGGATGATGCATTTGTAACGTGCTTCTTTGTACTCTTGCTTCTTCGCTAAGTTCGAGTTTCTTCGCTGCCACAAAAGCGAGAAGTAACCCGAAATCAGTCCACCGATTCCGAGCAATCCAAGAATCGCTATGATGTTCTCAAGTGTCATCGGTCCTCACTTGCCGAACTTGATTCTTAGGATCTTTTTTCGCCGATCGTTCACCCGGAGGACGAGCCAGGGCGACCGCTGGGTTTGATCGCCGTGGTTCTCTCACGGTGCGCTACATTCGTGATGGAATCGGATCTTCGAATTCCCGATTGGCCAATGAACACTCCGCCTCGTCCGGCGAGAGGAGCAACAGCATTGTGATGTCCGTGAAGACTTCTTCCGGCAACGATTTCAGAACATTCCATACGGCCGGTTCGCGGTCGACGCGATCAAGGCCAGAAAAATCTGGATCAATGATCCGGATCCGAATCGACACCGGGTTCTGACGCCGAATCTCGATCTGAGCGTTGGGGTGATCGACTTCGTACTCCGAAAGCGCACGGCGAATCTGTTGAACTTGTGTGTCTGCGCTATGGCTGGAATCAATCATGATAGCCGCCCATCCGCCCCGGTAAGAATTTCCACCGACGAGTCCAGGAACGCCTTGGCATCCCGCAATGCGATTGTACCCGGTGAGTATCGCATATCGGTAGACCACGTATTGACGCGAGCCAGGTGCGGGACAAGATTGGGCGGTAATCCTGGACCACCGCGTTCTGCGTAGAGCTGCAACAAACAACCGTAATCGTGCGTCCGCGCACCGGGAAATAATGCCAGAACGGCTGCTTCCTGAGGCCGCGGAACGACGGAGATAATTACCGCTTTCAGCATGCACTCGACACTGTAGCCGGCCAAATAGACAGCTGCAGTCGTCCTTTCCACGTCCAACAGAAACTCAGCGTCCTCGAATCGTTGCCTACCAAATAACGGCATGCGTGGACCGCCTAACCCCACCATTTACGCGGACGATGCTGTGTGCCAACGTGTCCAGAATCCATGTATCGGCGAACCTGATCGACAACGTCTTGTGTGGACACGTTCAACTCGCTGGCAATTCGCGACAACTGCTCCTCCTGTTCAAGCGTTGTCACGGTGATTCGATCACCGAACGCAGCATGCAGCGCGGCCATGATCTGTCGATCCTTTCCAAGAATCTTGGTGCAATGCGGGCACACAATGATGCCGTTGGCCCCGTAGGTCGTTGGGCGCGAAATCCACTTGTGGCAATGGAGGCAATGCCGTTGGCAAGCTGACATCGTCACCCATGCGACTTGTGCACTGCAGTTCGGACATGTCGCCACCATGGGACTTGCCGGACTCTGAAGTTGTGCTTTGCAGACAGGGCAACGCCGGGGGTCATTCAAGAACCAGACTGCGAGAAGTGCAAACGGACCATAGATTGCCGCCGCGATCATCGTGTCAATGCCCATCCTCTTCTTTGCCAATACCCGCCAGCAGATGATGACTGACGGTATGTGGATCAGGAGAATCCAAAAGAAGAGAGACTGGAACTCACCCGCTATCAATTTAGAGACTCCGAATGGAGAAAACTGACTGATCGATCACCAGACGAACTATCGCGCCATTCTAACTCCCATCTTTGTTCCGGCGGCACGAAAGTCCAGAGAAAGGCTCTATCGAGCCCGACATGTGCCGCGTATCGCGTGGGCGATTCGGTGTTACAAGTCAAGTTGTAGCTGTCGGCTACTCCCTGGTCACTTCTTCCCCTGTGTGATCCGTCGCGCAATTGCGACCGATCTTCGAACACAGTCGGCTCAAGGTCGATTTTCGTCAGCACCAGATTTGTTTGTCGACGACATTCAACAGTGGTTGGCCGGTCGCGAAGTTGGCAACGTTCTGGAGCAGTGTTGCCAGGTGCCGTTCCGCCACGTGTGTCGACGAGGCGGCGATGTGCGGCGTGATGATGACCTGCTCCATGTCCCACAACGAATGGTCCTCGGGAAGCGGCTCGATCTCGAAGACATCCAGCCCGGCACCGGCGATCTGCCCGGTCTGCAGTGCTTCGGTCAAGTCTTTCAGGTCGACAATGACACCCCGGCCGATGTTGATCAGATAAGCCGACGATTTCATCTGCGCGAACTGCTCGCTGCGGAACAGCCGCTCGGTCTGCGGTGTATGCGGTGCCGCGATCACGACGAAGTCGGATTCTGCGAGTAAATCGGGAAGCCGCTCGGGAGGCCAAATCTCTTCAAGGACATCCGGGACGGTCGTCGCCTTCGGGTCGATTCCGATGATGTTCATGCCAAACGCCTTGGCCCGGCGGCAAATCTCCGCGCCGATGGCACCGACGCCGACAACACCGATCGTGCAGTCCGACAGGTGCAGATGCTGGCGGTCAATCTCGGTGACCAGTCCCGGTCCCTGTGAATAAGTGAGCCGGGCATTCTCGCCGCCGATGGGAGCCCAGCGGTGTTCCTGCTGGAGACGGAGTTAGCGGTGCAGATTGCGGGCGAAACAGAGGATGTAGCCGAAGACGTGGTCGGCAATCACATCGGAGAACAATCCCCGCATGTTGGTGACAATGCAGGGGTGGGCCATCAATTCCGGGAAGAGATAATGTTCCAGACTGGCCGTCGGCGATTGAACCCAGCGGAGTTGGGGACCGGCCGCGGCCAGCAATTCGGGTGTCATCTTGCCATAGAAAGCGTCGGCCGACGGCATGGCAGCCAGCGCTTCCTCCTGAGAATGCGCGTTGATGACGTTCATTTCCCCTGCGGCTTGGCGGATCTGTTCCAGTCGGAGTGACTCGATTTCCGGATAGAGGACCAGTTGCATGGATTTTGTCTTTCGGGGGTGGGCGGTTCTGAAACGGGCTTGTTTTGTTGGGGACGCGTTTGGCCGGTTTGACGGCAATGCACCCAGACGGATTGGTGCGCACAATACCCGATGCCGATGAGTTGCTGGAGGTTGATTGCACCGTCCGGAGTGATCGAAGTTCCTCAGCCCCGGACGCGGTAGCCGATTTTTGTCAGCAAATCGCGAACACGGTCGAGATGCTGGCCCTGGATTTCCAGCTCTCCCTCCTTGAGAGTTCCCCCCGCGCCGCATGCCGTCTTAAGTTGGGCCAACAGTCCGGGGCGGTCATTCCCCACTTCTGGCAGACCACGGATGACGGTGACGACTTTACCTTTCTTCCGCTTCTCGACCGCCAGTCGGGCGGTCTGCTTTTCGGGGGGAATGCGCAGCGGAGCCTCCGGTGGGCAGGTGCACTCTTCTTCCAACTGGTCACACCGCTCGCACCGGGGTGGCCTGTCGAATTGCGTTCCTTCGAACAATCGCATACTGGGACTTTCTGTCGACGGAAACTTGGAAAACGGAAGCAACACGGTGGATTCTACCAGAGAGGGGGGCATTTCCGCCGGTGATCGGGCGTGGCGTTTTTTCCACGTTGCTGTCGCGCGTGATGCGATTTGGCAACAGGCAGCAAAGGGAGTTCGCTGCACGGTTCAGACTGACGGAGGTGTTCCCGGCCGATTCTGCTCCGATGATGGCCTGACCGGTCGTCGGGTCGGACGGCATGAAGGTTGCTTCAGAATGAGTCCTTTCCGCAAGATGCAATCGGTCGACCACCGTTTCTGGCTGCCGTCCTCGACAGCAAGGTTTCATGAAGCGTACTCTGACTCAACTCTATCAGTTCGTCTTTCTGCCGGTCTTGCTGGTCGGGGCGGTGTACGTCTGGTGGCAATCCGGAGGACAACTCGACCGGGACGCCATGGCCGAGACGACGCGGCGACTCTCGCTTCCGACTGTCCTGGTATTGTGCGGCCTGCATCTCGGGCAGCAGTTAGTCAGAGCCTTCCGGCTGTCTGTCTTGTTGAACCAGCGTGTTGCCTGGCGGCGGCTGATTTCTGCGGTCATGCTGCACGAATTCTTCACGACGATGCTTCCTTTGAAAGCTGGTGCCGTTTCCCTGCCTGAGGTACTCAAACGGGAGGGAGTTCCCCGCTCGCAGACGCTGGCGGTCATGGTGGCGATTATGGGGCTCGATCTCGTCGCCTTCGTGCTGCCGTTGATCCTGCTCGCCGTCGATGTTCGATCCCTGCCGATGGACGTTGCGGCACTACAACAGCCGCTGCTGGTCGTCTGCCTGGTTCTGGTGATGGCTGCAGCAGGCGGACTGTTCGTTGTCCGCCGGTTCGACGATTGGATGGCCGGTAAGTCGGTCAGTGACTCTGCGGGACCGCGGTTTTGGGTGGTCAGCCAACTGCGTCTGTTTCTGCGTTCGATGGCCGGCCTCACCCGCAGGCAGCTTGCCTATGGAATGTTGCTTGGAGTGCTGAATCTGACGATTGCGATTTGTTTCAGTTTCGTTTTCGTTCGAGAACTGGCACCGCAGTTGGGCTGGCAGCCGATTCTGGTGGTGATCCTCATCATGCGGGTTGTTGGCAAGTTTGCCTTGCAGGGTTTCGCCGGTCTGGGAACCAACGAACCGATTCTCGTGTTCTTGCTGTGTGCGATTGGCCTGGGAACATCCGAATCGCTGACGATCACCGTGCTGGGGCGGGCCTTTCATCTGGGATTGATCACCGCCGGTGCAGCCGTGGGAGGGTTGCTCCTTTGCTTGCCTTCTCGCCGTACTCTCGACGATGGTCAAACCGGCCAGAGTATTGCGACACCGATTCCGCCGGATTGTCCGGCCCGATTTTGACTGCCAGAGCGAATGCAAACATCACGAGGTTTCTCCCCCTGGTGAGTTGTTTACGACGGAATATGTGACGATGGGCAATGTGACGGCCCACTACAACCGCGACTACATCGACCAGAAGTTCGCAGAACTTCTCCAGGACGATGCGCTGTACCAGTTGAGGTCGCAGTGCGCCGCTAGAACTTACTTCGGCGACCTGACCGAATCGTCGGCCCGCGTGCTGGAATATGGCTGCGGTATCGGACAGAGCATTGCCAGCTTGCC
>CALJUK010000173.1 GCA_937975745.1 uncultured Planctomycetaceae bacterium
CGTAATTGACCCAGGCCCGGTAATGGGACTTTTTGCGCCGATGTTCAATAATTGTGGTGGCGGAGTGAGGACGTTGGTATCGTTGCCGAACTGGTACACCGCGGACCCACGTACTTCAGCCTGCACGGAATCCCCGACCGATGCGGTGCTGGTACGGGAGACGTGCCAGACCGTCGACAGATCAGACAGATTCAATTTCCAGAGCGTCGGGTGACCTGGATCATCGAGCGGTAGCCCAGGGCAACAACAGTCACAGTCTGCCATCACTGCTCCCAGTTGTTATTCGCCATGTAGCGGAACTTCACGACCACCCCGGTACCCGTCAAGCTGTTGGAATTGATCGCCGGCAGCGGCTGGTCGTAGTTCCGGTCGCCGCTGGACTTGAAGATGACGTACACCCCAGCATCCGGCAGAGGACCGCCCTTCACGTCGATGTCCCCGCTTGCGATCTCGGAATGCGTCTCAAACTCCGTCTGCACTTCCGAACGCGTGTCGTCGTAGTTGAGCGTCAGCGTTTCCGTGGTGGTCGACGAGCCGTCCCACACGCCTACGTCGAGATCCAGCGTGCCGCCGGTAACGCTGCCCTCGAAGAATATCTCGTAGACGGTGATGCAGGAGCAGCCGCCGCCAGGAGGCGTTCGGGCTGGGCGATGCGGGACGGTAATGACCGATTGCGGGCCGCCCATGACGCGGCGCGTCGCTTCGGCCACTTTCTTAGCACCTTCACGAGTAAAGACGCCGATGTCCTGCGGCACGTGTCACCCCCGGATGTCGCAGAGAAGTTCCACGCTGCCGATCTCGCCAATCACCGCCGTCCCGGTCGCAGTGTCGGTGATCGCAATGGTGATTCGCACGTCCAGGATGTCGCCCGGAGCCAGCCCGCTGGCCGTAATCGAGAAATCCTTGTCAGAATTCGTGGTGGAGTTGATCGACGTGGCGTTTGTCGTGCACAGGTCGGAGCCGATCCCGCCCGTTTGGTCGACTTCGTAGCACTCCACATCCACCGTTGCCGTGCCATCCGAAATGGTCGTGTTCATTCCTGCGTGAACCCTGATGGTCACGGTCTCTCCGGAGTCGTATTCCGGCGGCATCGTGATCATGCACCGCGCGTATTGGGTCACGCTCGCCGCCTTGGAATCACTGCTCTGTAGCGTTGGCGATCCTGTACCAAACGCCCCCCCCACGAGCCCCAAGTCGTCAGAGGCGGCCGTTCCCGGCAGGTTGGTCTGAAACGCATCGAACACACGGAAGTCCGTCAACTTCACGGGATAGGACGCAAGCGGTTCCTGAGCCAGTTGCGTGCGATCGAACTTTGTCTGGATGGTTCCGGTGAACGTCACGTTTGACTGGAACAGGACGTCGTTCACGAATGTCGTTGGGGTCGCCATGTCATTTCCTAGTAAACGGGCAAGCCGAGTGCGTTGAAGTCGGCCTCTCTTGCAATACTGAACTCTAGATAGTTGGCACTTTCTGGGAGTTCGGACGCCTGCAATACTTCTCCGCCAGAATCCAACGGGATCGGCGTCGGAACGGGAACTCCGTTTTCAAGGTCCGGGCCGCCATATGTCCCGTCGGAATCAACGTAGATCGGTTTTCTCTTGGAGTCTGCCGAGTCGATAAACCAGAAGTCCGCATCGAGAATGCTGCGTGGTTCCCACTTGTCCGGGTCCAGTGCTGCCTCAAACTCATAATTCACGAGCCAGTATCTCTGCAGATCGCCGTCCTCGTTTTGTTCCCACTCCTCACTTGCGGACAGATCGGTGCACAGAACCTCACCCGCGTCGAAAGCCCCGAAAGATGACGAATTCACTGCGCCGGCGTACTGCCTTTGCGTCGCCGTGCTGAACGAGTTTTCCCACCGCTGGAAACTCGCCACAGAGTGTGGAATGCTCACCGTCAGTGGAGGGTTGAAAGGCGTCTTTGCCCCGGTGATGATTGGTTTACCGTCCCTGTCCTTCATCAACGCTTTTTCGACCCACCGAATCTTCGCGGCGCGCTTGACTGGCCTCAAAGTGGGCGGATTTTGTTGATCCTGATCGTTGGATTTTCCGTATGCGTAACCGATCTCGACGTGCCAGTGAGTCCTCGCGTCGGTTTGCCGAATCGGGCGACGAGAGTTCACACGGGCAAACGGATCGCCGGAATGTGCCTGAAAGAACAACGGAAGGCCGGGCGCATTCAGGACCACTCCCGGTCCATCACTGGCAGATGTCGTGATGACGCGGTACGTTTCACGGAAGCTGAAACCATCGGTGGTTTCGTCCCCGCTTTGGTCCAATAACAATGTTGCAGGTTCAGCCGCCATGCTGAAATTCCGATGTCCTCACTGTGGTGCGACTCTGGAGTCGAAGAAATCAGATATGCCGCGTTCCGTGTGCCCTCATTGTTCCAGTCCGTTTTCCCTGACCGCGGGAAACCCGTCGCTGATGAACGATGCCGGTGCAATCGCCGAAAGTGTCACTCGCAGCACGTCAGGAGCCGCGTTCGGCGCGTGGCTTCTGTCCGTCATCCCACTCGGCGCTGGTGTGCTTCTCATGGTCGCCAATCTCGCCAGGCGAGAGGACATGCCCTCTGTTGAGTCTCTGTTACTGTTGAGTGTGGTTGGGGTCGGTTTCCTCTGCGCCTTGAAGCGTTAAACCGGCACGACTGACAGCACGTCCTCACGCCCTTTGTCAATCGCTCGCTCGATTCGCTCCAGGTGCCGCGTTTGCTTCTGCTGCTCCGCCAGAGTCTTGGACTCGATGTTCTGGGAGCCCGAAATCGCTGTGTTGATCGCTGAGACGTCGGCCGTAGACCCCTGGATCGCTGCGCTCGGCAGACGTGAGAACAACGCGGCATCCGGCTTGACTGCCAGTTGCTTTTCCGCAGACCTCTGAATCCTGTCGATCATGGCATCAGCCTCTTCCTGGCTGATGACTCCACTCGCGACGCCGTCCTGCACGATCTGAATCTGCCGTTCGACTTCGTCCAGGATTCCCAGAATCCCAGCCTCTTTCGGGTCGAGCACTTTCGTCAGATCGCTTTCTAGTCCTTCCAGCCCGCGCCTCGCCGCGTTCTGCCGCTCAAGTCGCCGCTCCGCCTCCTGCCGCTCCATCTCCTCCTGCTGCTGAATCTGAAGGAGTCCACGCTGCGCGGCTTCGATTCGCTCCAGTTCTTCTCTGCGTTGTTCCAGAGACGCTTGAATCTTCTTGGATGCCTCGATCTGCTCAAGGATTTCCTTGCGCTGCTGCTTGATGGCCTCCAATTCTTTCTCAAGTACCTTCAGACGCTCCTCATCCTCCATTGAGCGGTTGAGAATCGGGATGTTCTCAATCTCCTGCTCAACCTCCCGTCGCCGGCGGTCTAGGGGCGTCAACTGGAACGCCATGTCGTGTCGGCGCTGCTCCTCTTCGATCTCGCGGTTCATCACGGATTGCAGGTCGAACACACTGATGATCTCTCGCTGTTCCTCTCGAAGTTTGGGAATGTTCTCAATCGCGCTTCGTATGCTCTCCAGTTCCTTGCGGTACTTCTCGGCTGCCTTTCGTGCTTCCTCAAGTTGTTCCGCCTGATGTTTGGCCCACTGGCTGAGGAGCAGTTGCCCGACCGCCAACCCGGCAATAACGCCCAGTTGCAGGTTCACGCTTTTCAAACCCGTGGCCATCATCGAGATATTGTTGGCAGCGCCGCGAAGACCGCCTGCAATCCCGCCTGTCTGAGACCCCGCAACGAAGTCGTCCAGCGCAAACGCACCCTGTTGTGCCATCATCTGAGTGCGCGCGAGCGACTTGTTCATGCGGTCAACGGCTGGCACAGACTGGGACCGCATCGTGGACGCTGTGTGGGCCGTCGTGTCGTCCAAGTCTCTCAGAATCGTGTTGACGCGCATTGCGCGTCGCACCAGCCGATCGTAGGCCTTGTCCTGCTCTGTGATGGCGGGGTTCAACGCCCGAAACACTCGCCGCTGTTCGGCGATCGACTGGTTCGTCTTCGCAGCCGCCTTATCGACCACCTGCATCGAGTCGGCCGCCTTGGTCATCGCCGAGACAAGTTGCGCACTCTCTCCCGTCACCTGGATGACGATCTTTGAGATGCTACTTGCCACCGCGCATTCTCCAGTACATCTCGGTCCCGCTCTTGAGAATGTTCAGCATCTCTCGTGGTGTTTGACGTCGTGCCCGAGTCATCACCTTGGGCATGAAGTCCTGAACCTTTGCCGCTCTTTTCCGGTATGGATTCGCGGATGCGGCTGCCGCCCCCACTACTCCCGCCTGCAGCCAGTCGTCACCCCATGGATGCGTTCTGTAATAG